>JADFLZ010000002.1 GCA_022564135.1 Candidatus Zixiibacteriota bacterium | reverse complement strand
ACTTGATACGAAGTATATTAGCAAATTAATGAAATTTAATATTGACGAAGAATATTGATAAGGCAGGATAATGTTAGATTTTTTTCTAAACCAAACTTACACTTTTTGGATCGCCTTATATGGTGGAATGCTTTCAACTTTGGTACTAGTTTTGAATGTCAAAAAAATGCGACGTGACCAGGGAAAGATTTCGTTGACTGGTATGATAGGAAGGCAAGCCCTGGATTCTCAAGGTAGGGGGGTTGTGAGTAGTCTCATTGAGAAGGGGAAGCATTGTCTCAGCTTTAATATTACCAATGTCGGTAGAAGACCATTGAGGGCATGTGGTTTGGCCGCTAAAGAGAAATTTTTTGGTACATCACGTTTGGTCATAATTTGCACGAACTTGCCCAAAACTCTTCAAGAAAGCGAGGATGTAATCGAGGTTTTCTATAATTTTGATTTTATCAAGAATGAGCCTTGGTCGATATATGTATTTGATAGTCTAGGCAATAATCATAAAATGAAGCGAAAGCACTTGAAAATTCTCTATAAGAATTACAAAGCGCTACAAATTTCTGAGTGACAATTTTCGTGTGCGTTCACCTACGGCATGTCCCCATCTGTCTCGTGTTACTCTCAATCCAATTATTCCGCAAGTATTACCGGCTGAATTCCACGTCAAGCGTGGAATGACGGTCTCCGTACTATCTTCAAAAACAGGAACCCATTTTATCAGCTTTATTGTTGATTTGAGGCGTTTTACACTCTTAATATGACGCCATACTTATGGCACGTGTACAAGAACCTACCAAAGGCAGACCAATAGTCTCAATAATCTACTCTTCGCTGGACGCGCTGTCCGATTCGCTTAAAGCGCTGGAGCGCAAATTCGGGCCGGTGCAGTATGAGACTCTTGAAATCGACTGCAGCAAGACTGAGATGTACACCGAAGAAATGGGCAGTGACCTGCTCAGGCGTTTTTTCTCATTTGAAAGACTGGCCGAGCGCGGCTCACTGGCTGATATGAAAAAAATCTGCCATAAGATAGAACCGAATTTTGCCGACCAGACCGCCGGCTACGATTTCCGCACCGTAAATATCGACCCGGGTATTTTGACCCCCTCAAATCTGACAATGGCCTCTCACCGCGAGCTCAACCACCGGGTTTACTTAAAAGATGGTGTTTATGCCGAACTGGCTCTGATATATGCCCGCGGGCAGTTCCGGCGCCTGCCCTGGACCAACCCGGATTACTGCCGGGGAGAGGCGATTGAGTTTTTCATGCGGGTTCATGAGAGTTTCGAGCTGGCCGAGTCGGCAGTCGGCTAGAAATCAAAAATCAAAAAAAACTTTATCTTTAACCCCTATTTCCACAAATTGACTGCCGATATATAGACTAAACAACAGGATTTTTTTCTATATCTATAAAAATGAGGCTAAATCAGACCTAAGCGTTTATAAGGAACAGCATGGATAAATTTGTTATAAAAGGCGGCAAAAAGCTTTCTGGCTCAATCAAAGTCGAAGGCTCCAAAAACGCCGCTCTGCCCATTATTTTGGGCGCTCTCTTAATCGACAAAGGTGAGACGGTTATAAAAAACGTGCCACCCTTAAGAGATATCTTCACTTCCATAGAAGTAATGACGCACTTAGGCGCCAAAGTCAGCTACGATGCCAAAGCTCAGGTAATGACGATTAATGCTAAAGATGTCGGCAAAGATACCGCTCCCTATGACCTGATGCGCAAGATGCGGGCTTCGTTTTTGGTGCTGGGGCCGGTTTTATCTCGATTAGGAAAAGCCAAGATAGCTCTGCCGGGCGGCTGCTCGATTGGGGCCAGGCCGGTTAATTTTCATATTGCTGCTTTCAGAAAAATGGGCGCCAAAGTCACCGAGCGGGGGGGCTTTGTGATTGCCGAAGGCAAACCTCTAAAGGGCGGCACCGTCTATTTCGACAGACCTTCACACACCGGCACCGAAAACGTCATGTTTGCGGCAGTCTTCGCCAAAGAAAATACATACATTGTCAATGCCGGCTGCGATCCGGAGATTGTCGATGTTGCCAATTTCTTAAACAAGGCCGGAGCCAAAATTTCCGGCGCCGGAACTCCGAATATGGTCATAGAACCGGTCAAAAAGTTAAAAGCTGTTGAATATAAAGTAGCCGGCGACCGTCTTATTGCCGGAACCTATATGTATGCCGCGGCCGCCACCGGCAGCAAACTGGAGATAACCGGCTGTGACCCTAATGAGCTGACTATGGTAAACCATAAATTGATGGAAATGGGCTGTAATATTAAGCTCTCAAAAAACAGAATAAATATAACCGCCCCCAAAAGACTAAAACCGGGTTCTTTAACGACTTTTCCCTATCCGGGCTTTCCCACCGACCTGCAGCCCTGCGCAATGGCTGCGGCGGCGGTGGCTTCGGGAACTTCTCATATAGTAGAGACTGTTTTTAAAGATAGATATCTGCACGCTATGGAATTTGGCCGACTGGGAGCATATATTACAGTCACCAGCGGCGAAGCCATAATAAATGGCGTCAGAAAACTTCAGGGTACCGAAGTCATGGCTCCTGATATCAGAGCCGGAGCAGCGCTGGTAGTGGCCTGTCTGGCGGCACAAGGGAAATCGGAGATTTTGAGGATTTATCATATAGACAGAGGTTACAGCAAGCTTGAGGAAAAACTCTCATCAATCGGAGCCGATATAAAAAGGCTGCGCGAATAATTTGCTGTCATATCGATGTTTGAATTAAAGTTTAAGAGCCGTCAGGTAAGGGCGTGATTATTATGAAAAGATTATTACCGATAACAGTTGTTTTATTGGCTATGTTTGCCGGAAATGTTCTGGCTCAGGAAACATTTTTTGGCAAGAACAAAGTTCGCTATAAAGATTTTGACTGGAAATATATCCAGACTCGCCACTTTGACATTCACTTTTATGAAGATGCTTACGAAATTGCTGAGTTTGCAGCCGCAGTAATGGAGTCTTCCTACGCCGAGATAAGCGAAGAACTAAACTACCACATTCAGCAGCGCGCTCCGCTTTTCATTTACAATTCACAAAACGACCTGCAGCAGACCAATATCATTTCAATGCTCATTCCGGAAGGTGTAGGCGGAGTTACCGAAGCCAGCAAAAAGCGCATGGTTGTTCACTTTAATGGTTCCTACGAAGATCTCCGCCATGTCCTGCACCACGAATTGACGCACGGCGTTATTTTTGATATGCTCTACGGCAATTTATTGACGTCGCTGATATCCACCCGCCGTCTGTTTTCGCTGCCGCTCTGGTTTGCCGAAGGCTACGCCGAATATTCGTCGCGTCATGGCTGGGATTCTTTCTCTGACATGTATGTGCGCGACGCCACCATAAACAATTACCTGAAGCCGCCCTGGGCAATTGGCGGATTTGCAGCCTACAAGCAGGGGCAGGCGATGATAAAATTCATCGCGGACAAATACGGCGAAAAGAAAATAGGTGAGATTCTATACAAAGGCAAACGTTACCTGACACTAAATAAAGCAATGAAAGAATCAATCGGGATAGACGAAAAAGAATTCTGGAAAGAATTCTCCAAAGAGATGAAAAAACGTTACTGGCCGGATATTGTAACGCGCAAAGAAGTAGACGAAATCTCCGAGAAGCTCACCCGTTCTCGCCAGGATGGTTCTTACTTTAATGAAAAACCGGTCTTTTCTCCCGATGGTGAACATATTGCCATTTTCACCGACCGCTGGGATTACCCGGAAATTGTTCTTATCTCGGCAGAAGACGGTAAAGTTGTCAAGCGGATGGTCAAGGGCTCGAAGTCGGCCGACTTGGAATCGCTGCACGCTTATGTTTCCGGAATGTCATTCTCTCCCGATGGCAGCGATATGGTCTTTGTGGCCAAGTCAAAAGGCGAAGATGCGCTTATGTTTTATAATCTAAAAAAAGGGAAAATTTTTAAGCGCCGCAAATTTAAGTTTCACAATATCCGCTCACCTCAATACTCACCGGACGGAAAGAAAATTGCCTTTACCGCTCTCAGGGTTTTGCAGAGAGATGTTTATATTTATAATTTAGAGAGCGACGAAATTACTCAGCTGACCAATGACCGTTTTGACGACTTAGACCCCACCTGGACCAAAGATTCACGCTCACTTATATTTTCATCTGACAGGCCGCATCCCACAAATCCGGATGTTGACAGTCTGGTCGAAGCACACGTATATACTCACCACGACGTACTTATGCCGGGCGGCTTTCAATACGGCTTCTACAATTTATTCAGTTTGGAAATTGACTCAGAAAAACTTGAGCCCCTGAACTTAGGTAAGGGTCAAAATAAATCGCCCGCGGTTTCACCCGATGGCTCCAAGCTCGCCTTTATATCATCGCGCAACGGCATAGATAATTTGTATATAGCCTATCTGGATTCCGTAAGTTCCGAAGGTGAACTGAAAAACTTTGCCATAACTGATATTCTTACCGGCATAATCTCTGTATCGTGGTCTCCCAGCAGCAAAAAGCTTGTTTTTGAAGCATTCCATCAGGGCGCTTTCGATATCTTTCTGATGAAAGAAATAATTCCTGTGGGTGAAGATGGGGTTATTGAACTGACGGCCTTTGCCAAATCAGAATACGATTTACTCAAAAGTGTTATGTCTGTTGAGGCGATTGAAGAAGATTCTGACTCAGGTAGCGCCGCAGATACGACTCTCTACTCAGCTATTGATTCGCTTGCAGACGATTACGCTCAACTTGATGAAGAAAATGATAATGATTCACTTATCTCAGATAGTGCAGCCGGCGCGGATTCAACAGCCAGTGATAAAGTTATTACAGAAACAGGGATTCACGACGACGACTTTGTGTTTATCGGCGACAATAAGAGTGATCCGCTCGATTCTCTTATGTTTGATATTCCCGAAGAAGATGACATTATCAGGCCGTTAAAAGAGCCAAAAGAATTTGACGATATTAAAGTGCCCTCTCCGGGAGAAGATTATGAAATCAGAAAATACAAGACCAAATTCACACCCGACTATATTGGCGGCGGCATTGGTTACGATACTTTCTTTGGTTTAAGAGGTCAGACTTTCTTTGTCTTTTCTGATTATCTGGGGAACCACCAGATCTTTATTGCTACCGACCTTATCAATACCATCGACCAGTCTAATATTCAGGCCTTTTATCTTTATAATAGAAAACGCACCAGTCTGGGCGGTGGTTTTTTTCATTCCAAGTATTTCTATCTCGATCCCTTTAACCGGCTCTTTTCTGACAGATTCTATGGTTTTCAGTTTTATGCCAGGAGGCCGTTCTCGGTATTCAGCCGGATAGACTTTACCGCCTCCCAGTATTTCATTGACCGCCAGTATTATGATTTAGGAAGTCCGCCTGACCGCAGTTCAAAAGTGAGTACCGGGGAACTCTCCTGGATCTTTGATAATATTGTCTGGGGTATCACCGGTCCGCTTAACGGCCGTCGCATGAGAATCGATTTAGAAGCCAGCGTCAATCTGTTTAATGCCGGTGACATAGAGTTCTATGCCGCTGAGCTTGACTACCGCAAGTACTGGCACTTTGGCGGTGGCTATTCATTTGCTTTCCGCATGTCCGGAGCAGCATCTTTCGGCTCAACTCCCAAACATTATTTTCTTGGCGGTACCACCAACTGGATCGGCAACCGCAGACTTGATGCCAGAGTATTCGAAGTCGAAAATCTGTATTTCGCAGATGTCGTCACGCCGCTCCGAGGCGTACCATATTATGAATTATCCGGCGACCGCTACGGTCTGGTCAATCTGGAATTTCGTTTTCCCATGATAGACTATTTTGCAATGCGTTTCCCGCTGCGTATGACCATCGCCAGAGTACAGGGCGCCATGTTTTTTGATATCGGCTCGGCCTGGTTTGGCAGCAATTTTAAAGGGGGCACCAGCGAAGGCGGCAACAGCAGGCTGCAAGATTTACGTTCTGGTTTCGGATTTGGCATGAGAGCCAATTTAGGTTTCTTACTGCTTCGCTACGACCTGGCCTGGGCCACCGATTTTAGCAGCGTAGAGCCGCATTCAACTTCATACTTTTCGTTCGGAGCTAGTTTCTAAAAAAAACTGGAATCAAAACTGTGAGATAAATTAAAAAGCGGCTGCTGATGCAGCCGCTTTTTTCAAGTGATGTAAAACTCAGGCGATGCTTCCTTATAGCGCACCAAGAGCTAAGTTGCGTGCTTTCTTTTGGCTTTGCGCCTTGAGCATCTGCTGCTATTAGATACAACCCAAAAAAGTCACATTCACTCTGATAGGTCAAGTGAAAAATGACAGGCGTCTATTTTAATTTTAAATAACAGAAAATTAAAAAAGAGCCGGCAAAGTTAAAGTTACAATTTATTTTTTGGATTTATGTTTCTTATTAGCATTGTCATTCGGCTTAGTATCTTTGCCAAAGCGGTCTAACAAGAGAGCCATCTGGCGAAGCTTGTCATCAGCTTTAGCAAAAACGGAACCGGGCGTGAAGCCGTTGTTGCTTTTGCGTTTGCCGGCGGTTTTACCGGTTAAAATTTCTATGCCTTCTTCTATTGTTTTGATAGGATAGACAAAAAACCTGCCCTTCTTGATAGCTTCAAGAACATCAGAACGAAGCATCAGCTCCTGTACATTCTGATGTGGAATGATAACTCCCTGACTGCCGGTCAGCCGGCGTGATTTGCAAACGTCATAAAAACCTTCAACCTTTTCATTCACCCCGCCGATGGGCTGAATCTCTCCGTGCTGATTTACAGAACCCGTAACAGCAATTCCCTGCTTTATAGGAATCTGTGTCAGTGCCGAGAGCAAAACGAATATCTCCGCTGCCGAGGCCGAATCGCCGTCGATGCCGGAATATGACTGTTCAAATGTAATCGAGGCAGACATGGCCAGTGGCTTGTCCTGTGCAAAGAGATGGCGAAAATAGCCGGTCAGCACCAGTACGCCTTTGGTATGGATAGGTCCCGAGAGGTCAGCTTCACGCTCGACATTAATTATGCCGGCGCGTCCTAAAGATACCGAGGCCGTAATCCGTGCCGGCCGCCCGAAAGAATACTCTCCAACTTTGTAGACAGCCAGAGCGTTTATCTGTCCTGTAGCCGAACCCGAAGTAGAGACCAGTAAAGTTTCATTGTCATACATCTCCTGCACTTTTTCTTCAATTAAGTTTACGCGGTACTTTTTTTGCTCAACGGCGCACTCAACATCCCGGCGGTTGACTTGTTTGCTTTTGTTCTGTTCGGCACAGAGCGCCGATTCTTTTATTAAATCGGCAATGGAAGAAAAGCGCGAAGTCAGCTTGTTTCGCTGACCCGAAAGCCTCTGACCGTATTCGGTTATAGCCTGCATTCCTGAAAGGTCAAAATCAGGGAGCTTGACCTGCTCGGTGATAAGTTTTATAAATTGAAAATAATTTTTTACATTTGTTTTGTTGAGTTTTATAACGCTGTCAAATTCGGCTTTGATTTTGAAGATTCGTTTAAAATCCTCATCCCATTGCCAGAGTAAATTATAAGTGTCACTCTGGCCTATCAGCACAACTTTGACATCAAGCGGTATCGGTTCGGGTTTTATACCCGCTCCGGCCATCATATAAAGAGGATCGTAAGCGGCTATTTCGACTTCGGAGTTTCTTATGGCACGTTTCAGATTCAGCCAGACTCCGGGCTCCGTCAGCAGGTCCATGGCGTTAACCAATAAAAATCCGCCGGTTGCTTTTATAATAGAGCCGGTAAAAATTCTGGTAAAATCTGTCCGCCAGTAACCGAATCTGTCAACCACCCTCTCCAGTGAACCAAACAGATTTTTATACGATGGTGATTTTTCTATTATCAACGGTACTGCTTTGGTCTCAGCATGGTCAAGAATCAGATTGACAGAAAACTCTTCAAACGGCTCCCGTTTGCGATAGGGGGGAGCCTCCTGCTCGCCCCGGCGGGGCTGGGCTTCCTTGAATCTGTCAAGGTCCGAAAGCAGGGCTTCTTCTACTTCGTCGAGATAAGAAACAACTTTTTCAATCTGATAACGCCGTCTGAGCAGCGAGGCTTTATCTGTTATAAGCGGGGCGATCATAGAGTAATCAAGTTTTTCAAGGGCGTCGTCTAATTTGTTCGACAGCTTTTTTGATTCAACAGAGACAACATCGAATTCTCTTCTGAGACTGTCCCAGCGGCGACGGAATTCATCAAGCTTTGATTCTGAAAAATTTCCTTCTGCTGCAAGTTTTTCGAGCTTATCAAGTGAGGCTGGTTCGTCGTCAACAAGCGGCTGAATTTCGTTGCGGGTGGTCATGCCGGATTGAAGCTGAACCATCACAAAGCCGGCCGCTGTTAGTTTGTCTTCAAAATTACTGATCAATCCTTTTTGGCGTCCTTCAAACTCGCGCGAGACACGGCTGTGCCTGTCCTTGTAATCTTCGGACATAAATATTTTAGGAACTGCTTTGCGTATCGAACTAACCAGGTAGCCCATGTCGCGCTTGAAGCGGCGGCCGTCACCCGGGTTAAAAATCAAAAGGAGCGGTTTATCTTCGTTCTTGAAATTATTAACGTAGCAAAAATCTCTCAGCCTCGGCTTGACATTCTTCAGCTCCTGCTCCAGAAAATGCATGATGGCCGTGTTGCGGCCGGTGCCGGAGGTTCCGGATATAAATATATTATAACCGCGGCCTTTTACTTTAAGGCCGGTTCTGATGGCTGCAATCGCCTTCTGCTGACCGATAATGCCCCGGCAGGGTTCTACATCTGCTGAGGACTTAATTCCCTTAAATGTGAAATCTATACGGTGGGAAGCTTGTTTGTAGTTGAGTTCTTTTGTCTTTTTTCTTTTGACTGCCATTTTATATTATTTACCTTTTTCTGTTCAGATTCGATATAAGAGAGTTTTGGGAAGTTATCTACAACAATGTGCCAGATTCTGGCAAATATCGAAGAATAATCCACAGGACTGCCATTGCCTGTCACTCTGACAGTGACAGTAACAGGAAAAAGTTGAAATAAACTAAAAAAGTGTTGAATTTATTGTTTTTGACAAGCCAATGAACAGCTTCAAATTAGCCGTTTGTATATTGCAAGCTACTGCAATTCAATAAGTTAACAGGGCTTGACAGTTTGAGTCCAAGAGTATAATATGAATCTGCGTTGCTTTTTTGGCGTTGCGCATTGATTCAGGCGGTATCGTCTAGTGGTCAGGACGGATGGTTCTCAGCCATCAAACCGGGGTTCGATTCCCCGTACCGCTAAATCAACGAAAATGGAGGACCTTAATTTTTGGGTTTTGGTTAGGTTGGGTCCTCCATTTATTTTTTATCTTTAGTTAATTTCCAGCCTGTCAAAAATGAAAGCCATTCTGAAAGCGACATCTTTAAGATAATCATATCTGCCCGAAGCGCCTCCGTGCCCGGCCCCCATATTGGTCTTAAGTAGCAGCCAGTTATCGCCCAGGTTATTAGCACGCAGTTTGGCGGTCCACTTGGCCGGTTCCCAGTATTGCACCCGGGGGTCATTAAGTCCGGCAGTTATTAGCAAGTGCGGGTATACTTTGGCGCCGACATTATCATAAGGCGAATAGGATTTCATATAAGTATAAAAGACAGAATCATTGGGGTTGCCCCATTCTTCGTATTCGGTAACTGTCAGCGGAATAGACGCATCCAGCATCGTATTTATGACATCTACAAAAGGAACATCGGCAACCGCCACTTCAAAAAGATCCGGCCGCATGTTCAAAACAGCGCCCATCAAAAGTCCCCCAGCGGAGCCGCCTCTAATAACAAGTTTACTGCTTATAGTATAATTTTCTTTTATCAGATATTCGGCGCAGGCAATAAAGTCTGTAAAACTGTTTTTCTTATTTAAGAGTTTACCCTGGTCATACCAGTAGCGTCCCATTTCACTGCCGCCTCTGATATGGGCAATGGCATAAGCAAAGCCGCGGTCAAGATAGCTGATACGATTTGACGAGAAAGACGGTTCCATACTGGCTCCATAGGAGCCGTAACCGTAAAGATACAGCGGTCTGGTGCCATCCTGCCGAAAATCTTTTCTGTAGACTATTGAAATCGGAATTTTAGTGCCGTCTTCGGCTTCGGCAAATATTCGTTTGGTCTCATAAAGTGACTTGTCATAGCCTATTACTTCATACTCTTTTTTGAGCTGGCGATCTTTTGTGTTCATATTGTAGTCATAGATAGTTTTAGGCGTTACCATCGAATAATACATAAAGCGCAGCTGGTCGCTTTCAAATTCAGGATTACTCTGCGTTCTTAAACCATAGACCGCTTCAGGAAATTCAATATAGTGATCATCGCCTGTCTGAAGATTCAGAATGCGGATATTTTCAAGCCCGTTTTCACGTTCATATATGACCAGATGATTCTCAAATACCTCAACATTTTCTATTTTAACTGCTTTTCTGTGAGCGATTACTTCGCGCCAGTTTGATTTGCCGGGACTGCGCACTGAAGTTTTCATAAGTTTGAAATTCTTGGCATTTTCGTTGGTCGTGACATAAAAGTCAGAGCCATGATGCGCCACGTCGTATTCCATATCCTGCTGGCGGGGATGGATGATTTTGAAATCGCCGGCAGGGTTGTCGGCATCGAGAAAGTGAATCTCAGAAGTGGTTATACTTTCGGAATACTGCAGCAGGTATTTTTTACTTTTTGTTTTAGTAATATACAAAAAGAATTTTTCATCTGTCTCGGTATAAACCAGCAGATCATTTTCGACGCTGTCTCCCAGTCTGTGCCGGAAAAGTTTATAGGGCCTTCTGGCTGCATCGTCAGTGGTATAGAAGATATTTTGATTGTCGTTGCCCCATGCTGCCGTCCAGGAAGTATTGGGGATGACATCGTCATACAGTTTGCCGGTACTTAAGTCTTTGACATAAAGGTCGTAAGTCTCCGAGCCGCTGGTGTCAATTGAATAAGCCAGCAGCTGGTGACTCGGGCTTATTTTATATACTCCGACAGCGCAGTACTCATGCCCTTCGGCAATTTTATTAACATTCAGGAGAATTTCTTCACGAGCTTCCAGGCTGCCTTTTTTGCGGCAGTAAATTTTGTACTGCTGTCCTTCCTCGGTGCGGCTGTAATAAAAATAATCACCCTCTTTGACAGGCACCTCTTCGTCCGTCTCTTTGATACGCCCGAGAAGTTCTTCATACAAATCTTCCTGCATGCTCTCAGTATGTTTCATCATTGCTTTAGTGTAGGCGTTCTCTTCTTCGAGATAAGCAATAACCACAGAGTCGCCTCTCTGCCTGAGCCAGAAATAATTATCTGTGCGGATATCACCAAAACTGGTATCGACTTTGGCTTCAATTTTTGCCACAGGCGGATTAGGGATTTCGGTAACCGTACATGACGAAAACGCAGCAGCTGCTATGAAAATAGCCAGTATGATAAAACTGCTGGCCTTAAGTTTCTTCTTGTAATTGACAAAACTCATAAAATCCTCCGCTAAATTTCTATTTAAATGCCGCTTGAGGCAATGTTGCCGCAATTTCTGTTAACTGAATCTCATTTTCCTTATATTATCAAGCTTTACTGTCAAGAATAACATTTATTTCGGCAACTAAATCAGCGCCAAGCTCGACATCTTTGGCTTTTAAGTTTTCTTCGAGCTGCTTTAAGCTGGTGGCTCCTATGATAGCACAACTGATTTCTTCTCTCTTTAAGACCCAGGCCAGAGCTAGCTGCGCCAGAGTAAGGTCGTGTGTCCGGGCCAGCGCCAGCAGATCGATTACTTTACTTCTGTTTTCAGCTGTCAGTTCATCAGTTACAAACTGGGTGGTATCGGCGCGGCTGCCTTTGGGAATGCCGTCTACATATTTACCGGTCAAAATTCCTCCGGCCAGCGGCGACCAGACCGTAAAACCCATACCGTTTGAGCTGCAAGCAGGCATTATCTTTGTCTCGATATGCCGGTCGAGCATATTGTATTGCGGCTGTTCCACTATCGGGGCGTAAGCGCCAAATTTCTGAGCGATGTCATTGGCTTTTTGAATCTGGTCTGCTTCCCAGACCGAAGTTCCCCAGTAAAGGATTTTCCCCTGTCGTATCAGATCGTCCATGGCCCGCACAGTTTCTTCTACTTCGGTTTCTTCGTCATAGCGATGACAGAAATAAATATCGACATAATCTGTGCCGATCCGTTTGAGCGACTTGTCTATCGATTCCATAATATGTTTACGGCTCAGTCCGCGGTCGTTGACATTGTCCGACATCGGCCAGAAAAGCTTGGTAGAAATAACCAGGTCAGAGCGCTTAAACACTTTGATAGCCTGGCCGACGGCTTTCTCGGCGCTGCCGCCGGCGTAAGCATCGGCGATATCAATAAAGTTTACGCCTGACTCAACCGCCTTATGTATGATAGATTCCGAGAGCTTGTCTTCTACCGAGCGGCCATAAGTAAGCCAGGCCCCCAGCGCTATTTCTGATACTTTTAGTCCGCTTTTGCCAATTCTTCTGTATTTCATCCGGCACCTTTCTTGAGATTACTGCTTAAGAATAACAATTGTAGCCATCTGATGGCTTTATAGCAACCGATTAGAGATTTAACTGTATGGAAAGTATAAAGTTGCCGGGAGGCATTCGGATTTGGATAAACTTGAATTTGTCCGGCCAGCTGGTATATTACCGGTCATAGAAACCGGCGCCAAGGACAGCGCCGGAAATATGAACTACTGATGCAAAAAGCAGGTGTCGCTATAACAGAGCCATTAGGCAGTCAGGCTGAAAAAAGTCCGAGCAGACAGGACGTCTACCGGATGTTTGACCGCATTGCCAGCCGCTATGACCTGGTCAACAGACTACTATCGTTTGGACAGGATATAAGGTGGCGCAAGAAACTGGCCGCACTGCTTCCTGATATACAATCGCAAAGTATTTTAGATCTGGCCACCGGCACCGGCGATGTGCTTTTGAGTCTGGTCAGATATTCCAAAAATATCAAATATGGCATCGGGCTGGATATGTCGGCTAAGATGCTGGCTGAAGCCAAACGCAAACTGCCGGCTTCGGCCATATCAGAAAATCTATCTCTGGTGCGAGCCGACGCTACAAATATTCCCTGCTGTGATAGTTCTTTTGACACCGTCACCATCGCTTTTGGCATTCGCAATGTTACCGATGTCAAAAAGTCTCTGAGCGAGATGCACCGGGTACTCAACAACGGCGGCAAAGTTCTGATTCTGGAATTCTCGCTGCCCCCGAACAGATTAATCCGAAAGCTGCATCTTTTTTATCTGCGTTATCTGCTGCCGGCCATTGGCGGTTTTATATCAGGCGATAAAGAAGCCTATCAATACTTAAACAGAACTATCGAATCATTTCCGTACGGCGGCGATTTTTTGAAACTCTTAGACGAAACTGGTTTTAAGAGCACCAAGGCACATCCGCTGACATTCGGGGTGGCCACAATTTACGAAGGAGAAAAATAGTTTTTTGGGAAATCATAATATGAGTCAGCTGACAGATATAACTTCTATAACTATATTTACAGCGGCTAAAGAAGCTCTGGCGAATGAAATTAAAATGGCTTTAGCCGAAAAACTCGCAGCTGCTTCACTTTACCACAGAGTAGCGGTGCCAATCTCTATTTTAGGCTCTGAAACGATATCACCGCTTAACTGGCTAAGTGCTCAGGAGAACCAGCAGAAAATTTACTGGTCGGGCCGCGACAATTTGTTTGAGTCTGCTGCGATCGGACAATGTGCTTCGTTTGAAATAGAAGACTTAAGCAAGCGACATCAGTTGGTCGAAAAGATAGAAAAACTGCTCAGCCAAAGCAGCGACAACGTTCGCTTTTATGGCGGCATGAGATTTCCTTCTGATTCTGAAAGCGGGGCAAATTCCAAAGAATGGCAGGCGTTTGGTGCCGCCAAATTTGTGCTGCCTCGCTTTGAACTCATCCGTGAGGCCGGACAGACCTTCTTTGTCTGCAATCTTAATTTACAGACCGACAGAGCCGCCGCAGATAAAATCCTCAGAGAGCTTTATTTCGTTCGCTTTGAACTCTCGGACAGCGAGGTTGCTGCTCAGGAATTTGAAGTGCGTACCGATTTACCATTATTTGAGGGCTGGCAGTCAAACGTACGGGCAATCTTAGAAGATTTCAGCCGGAGTAAAATTGAAAAAATAGTGCTGGCACGGCAGTCGATTTTTGAATTTAAAGACGATTGCGATGCCTTTGCCATCATGAAACGTTTGAGCAAAGCCACTCCTAACTGTTTTCATTTTCTGTTTCAGCCGGCCAAAGAAATATCGTTTATTGGCGCCTCGCCTGAGCGTCTCTACAAACGCCTTGACAGAAGTATCGCAAGCGAAGCTGTGGCCGGAACGCGGCGGCGGGGAAGAGATGAAATCGAAGATGCAAATCTTGGTGACGAACTTTTAAGCGATGACAAAGAAAAAAGAGAACATCAGTACGTGGTGCAGAATATCAAAGCAGCCCTTGAATCTGTCTGCGAAAACATTGACTTTGATAAACACGAATCTCTTTTCAAACTGGCCCGAGTGCAGCATCTGGTAACGCGCTTTAGCGGCACACTCAAAGAAAATGTAACAGATGCCCGTATCTTAAGTTTACTACATCCAACTGCGGCGGTCGGCGGCTTCCCTTCGAAACTCGCCCAAAAAAGAATCTCCGAATACGAACCGTTTGACCGCGGCTGGTATGCCGGAGCAATCGGCTGGATAGGCAGAGACTCAGCTGAATTTGCCGTCGGCATTCGCTCCGGCCTGGTCAATGGCAATAAGCTAAGCCTTTATTCCGGAGCAGGGATTGTCAAAGGCTCCACTCCTAAGCGGGAATGGGATGAAATTGAAAGTAAGATCGGCAGTTTTTTAAACGCCGTGACCGGCTGATGCAAACTCAGTTTGACAATATTAATCAACTCTGGGGCAGACTGATAATTGAAGAATTAGTTCGCAGCGGGGTGTGCTGTTTTTCAGTGGCCTCCGGTTCACGCTCGACACCTCTGGTATTGGGCCTTGCCGAACATAACAAGGTTAAAGTCAAAACCACTGTGCACTTTGATGAGCGCGGCGTTGCTTTTTACGCGCTCGGTTATGCCAGAGCCACAGGAATTCCCGCCGTCATAGTCTGTACTTCAGGAACCGCAGCGGCAAATTTTTTTCCGGCGATTGTCGAAGCCTCAGAAAGTAAGATCCCGCTTATTGTTTTAACCGCTGACCGTCCTCCGGAACTAAAAGAAACCGCCGCCAACCAGACTATGAATCAATTGAATCTCTATGGACGATTTGTCCGCTGGAACTTTGATATGCCCTGCCCCGATGAAAAAATAGCGCCGGAATTTGTGCTGAGCACAGTCGACCAGGCGCTCAATCGTGCGCTGTCATCTCCGCCGGGACCGGTGCATCTCAATTGCATGTTTCGTGAACCGCTGGCGGCGACGGGCAGCAAAAAAGATTACTCTGATTATTTGGTGAATCTTTCGGGCTGGTTAAAAAATGACAGAGCCTTTACTGCTTATAGCAGAACAGGGCTGCTGTTGTCTGAAGAGCAACTCAAAAAACCGGCAGAAATAATTAGTGCAACCAAAAGCGGCCTGATCGCAGTCGGCAAAGTCAGCGCGACTGAAAGCAAGATGCTCGAGTCTCTTGCGATTCGGCTCGGCTGGCCTGTTGTGCCGGATATCGCCTCAGGTATGCGTCTTGGTCCGGAATTTTCAGAAAACATAATATCATATTTCGACCTGATGCTGGCAGCCGATGATTCTCTGCTTTCAGAGGTTGATACCGTCATTCAGTTTGGCGCTCAGCCTGTCTCAAAAAGACTGCTGAATTCGCTGAATTTGTCCCGACCGAAACACTACATTCAGATTGCCAGCCATGCCGAAAGAGAAGACCCCAACCATCAGGTCACACTCAGGCTCGAGTGCAGCATCGCTTCGTTTTGCGAAGGTTTAGAAAATAAAATTCAGCAGCAAGGCGCGAGCGAACTAACTCAAACATTATCGAAAACATCGAAACAAATTGATAAGACATTAAACGATATTTTAAGCAGCAGCGACGCAATTTCAGAGCCAGCGGTCTCTCGCGCCATATCCGGGCAAATAGCCAAGGGCGCGGCACTATTTCTGGGTAATAGTCTGCCTGTCAGAGAGATGAATATGTTTGCAGCAGTTGATGGTAACTCGGCAGCGGTAGAATATAATCGCGGTGTATCGGGCATCGATGGCACTATCGCCACGGCTGTTGGTTATGCCAACGGCCGAAGGTCTCCGGTCACACTGGTAGTCGGTGATTTGACTTTTCTGCACGACCTTAATTCCCTTAAACTTGTACACGATTCAAAGCAGTCGCTGACAATTATTGTTTTCAATAACGATGGCGGCGGGATTTTTTCTTTTCTGCCAGTCGCAGCTCTGGCTGAAGATTTTGAAAAGTTCTTCGGCACCCCGCATGGCCTGAGTTTCGAACATGCTGCCGGACAGTTCGCTCTGGATTATTTCCAGCCAAAATCAATCAAAGAGTTCAGCCAGGTCTATGCAACCTGCCAGAAATCGAATAAGTCGTCTGTCATAGAAGTCAAAACTAACCGCAGCGAAAATTATAAATTGCATCAGGAAATCACAGCCGCGCTTAAAAAAGTTTTGTCCGGCAGTTAAATTTATGCCAGCCAGCCAGCCTTTATATTACGAGACTCACGGCAGTAAAGCTTCACCCGCTATTTTAATGCTGCACGGTTTTTTAGGAAGCTCCAAAGACTGGCGTGAAGTTACAGATACTCTCAAAAGTAAGTTTTTTTGTATTCTGCCGGACCTGCCCGGACACGGCCGGACGAAGTCTCTCTCTGATGCTGACTACTCCATGCAGTCGGCGGCTTTATCTTTACTCGCTATATTAAATCAGGAAGAAATCAAGCAAGCTGTTCTGGTCGGTTACTCGATGGGCGGCCGGCTGGCACTGTATTTGGCGCTAACACACCCCGAATATTTTTCTGAGCTTATATTAGAATCAGCTTCGCCGGGACTAAAGACAGAAAAAGAACGTCAGGCCAGAATCGAATCAGACAGTGGTGTTATCCGCAGCCTAAAAACTCAGACGATGGAAGAATTTATTACGAACTGGTACAGCCAGCCATTGTTTGACTCAATCAGAGAGGACAGCAGCAAATTTGAAGAACTTTTAAAAAGCAGGTCTGAAAACAATTCCGAAAATTTAAGTAAATCACTAAAATTTATGGGCAGCGGCGTCCAGCCCTCTCTTTGGGACATTTTACCTGATCTAAAGCAGCCAACCCTCTTGATAGTCGGCGCTAATGACAATAAATTCAAGTCTGTAGCCTGCGAAATGCAGGAGCGCTCAGAAGCGATCAGCTTAGCGACAATCGCAAGCGCCGGACATAATGTGCATTTTGAAAGACCACAGGAATTCGTGATGGAACTGCAAAAGTTTTTGAAATAAACCGAGAGAGTATAAAGAGGCTATTATGAATAAAGTAAATTGGCAGCAATCAGGTGACTACAAAGATATCTTGTATCATAAAATCGAAGGGATTGCAAAAATAACCATCAACCGTCCCGAGATCCGCAATGCTTTTCGGCCGCAGACTGTTTCTGAAATGTCCAGAGCTTTAGAAGATGCCCGCGAAGACCAGTCTATCGGAGTAATAATTCTGACCGGCCAGGGGGAAAAAGCCTTCTGCTCAGGCGGCGATCAAAAAGTACGCGGCGACTCGGGCTACAAAGATGAAAGCGGCGTACACCGGCTGAACGTTCTAGACTTTCAAAGACAGCTGCGCACCTGCCCCAAACCGATTATCGCCATGGTAGCGGGCTACGCTATCGGAGGCGGTCATGTGCTGCACTTAATTTGCGACCTGACCATTGCCGCCGACAACGCAATTTTCGGTCAGACCGGACCACGGGTTGGCTCTTTTGATGGCGGATACGGCGCCGGTTACTTAGCGCGGATAGTCGGCCAGAAAAAAGCACGCGAAATATGGTTTCTCTGTCGTCAGTACGACGCCAGACAGGCGCTGGCAATGGGACTGGTCAACACGGTCGTTCCCTTAGCTGAGCTTGAAAACGAAACAATAAAATGGTGTCAGGAAATTCTGGCTAACTCACCTATGGCGATTCGATGTCTTAAGGCGGCCCTTAATGCCGACTGTGACGGGCAGGCCGGTCTTCAGGAATTAGCCGGCAACGCTACTATGCTCTACTATATGACTGCAGAAGGACAGGAAGGCCGCAACGCCTTTAATGAAAAAAGAAAACCGGATTTCTCAAAATTCCGTCGCCAGCCATAAGACGAATCAAACAGCGGACGGAAACAAAGTGCCCACGGCATTCTCTAAAACAAAAATCTGGCTTCTGGCCATTCGCCCCAAAACTTTATGGGCGGCAGTCGCTCCGGTAATAATCGGCACCGCCATGGCCTATGAAGCCGGTAGTTTTCAGCTGCTGGCTTTCTTAGCAGCGCTTTTTGGGGGAACTATGATTCAAATAGGCACTAACTTAGCCAACGATTATTTTGATTTCAAAAAAGGCGCCGACTCCCAGAGAGAGTTAGGACCCACCAGAGTAACTCAGGCCGGACTCGTCTCACAGCTCGAAATAAAAACAGCCATGGTTCTGGCCTTCGGTCTGGCGTTTTTGGCGGGCATCTATCTGGTTTACTTAGGCGGCTGGCCAATAGTTGCTATCGGAATTCTGTCAATTACATTCGGTGTTTTATACACCGCCACCAAATTAGCTTTAGGCTATAGCGGTCTGGCGGATTTTTTTGTGCTGGTCTTTTTCGGACCGGTAGCCGTAGGCGGCACGTATTATGTGCAGACACTCGAAATAAACGTAATCGTAATTCTGGCCGGTCTTGCTCCCGGGCTTTTTTCAGTGGCAATTTTAACTGTCAACAACCTTCGCGATTTAGATACTGATAAAATCGCCGGCAAAAAAACTCTGGCGGTCAGATTCGGAGCAACTTTTGCAAAAGCCGAATATATTGTTGCCTTAGCAGCAGCTGCGCTGGTGCCGCTCATAATTTATCTGGCGACCAGCGAACATATCAAAGCAACTATTGCCGCCTTCGTAATTTTATTATCGCTGCGGCCTATCAGAAAAGTTCTGAAAAATACAGACGGAACCGAGCTGAACTCTGTGCTGGCACAGACGGCTCAGATACTTTTACTCTACAGTATTTTGTTTGCGATCGGATGGCTGCTTTGAAATTCACAGATTTTAATTTATACAGCTATAAAATTCAGCTAAGAAAAACTCTTAAGCTCAAATCTGTTTCAATCGATTCAAGAGAAGGCTTAATCTTAAAAATCTTTGATGATGACGGCAACTGTGGTTTTGGCGAAATAGCTCCGCTGCCCGGATTCAGCCGCGAAAACCTCGACGATGCCAAATCTCAGACGATTCAAATTTGCAACACCTTAAAAACCTCCCGGTCTCAACTACAGCCCGAAAAAATTAACAGCGCTCTAAAAGATTTTCCGGGTGACGTTTATCCTTCGGTAAGTTTTGGGGTAGCTTCTGCGCTATTAATATTAAGTGCCGACAGGCGAAACATTAGTTTGTCAGAACTGTTAAACAAGAACTGCAGCGGTAGTCTGCAAGTGAACGCCCTTTTGAGCGGCAGTAAAGAAGAAATACTGGCCTCGCTGCCTCATATCAAAGAGAGCAACTATGGCTCGGTTAAACTGAAAGTTGGTAGTAAAGAATTGTCAGAAGATATAGACCTGACTCAGAAAGTAAGAGAGCAGCTTGGTGAAAGTATTCATCTGCGTCTGGATGCCAACCGTAGCTGGAGTTTAGAGCAAGCAGCTGCTTTTCACAGTCAAACCAAGGACTGTCAAATTGAATATATCGAGGAGCCGGTTTCAAACAGCTCCGAGTTGCAGCTGCTACTGGCAGATAGTAGCATTGATATACCCATAGCACTCGACGAAACTCTGACAGAGATAGAAATATCAGATTTGAAAAAATTCAGCTCGGCCAGCGCCCTGGTTCTGAAACCTACTCTTTTGGGGCTTGAAAAAACTTTCGGGTTTGCCGAACTGGCCAAATCTCAAAAAATAACCTGTGTCTTTAGTTCCTCTTACGAATCAGTTTTAGGGCTGTCAATCGTGGCCCAGCTGGCAGCCGCATATTCCACTAATATTGCCTGCGGCCTTGACACTTTGGGCATCTATGCCGATGATAGCTATCTGAAATTATTTCCTGTCAAAGATGGCCGGATTGAAATGAAAAATATAGAAGTATTAAACAGACAATTTGAATCTCTTTCACTTAAGGAAGTTTGAGGCCATGCCAGAACTGCGCTGCCCCTTAAACCTTACCGCCGAAAAGCAGCCCGATGCGGCCGCAGTTGTGACGCCTGCCGGCACGACAACTTTCGCCGAACTGGAGCAGCTGGTTTATATCAGCGCCGTTAACTTAAAAGAATGCGGAGTGGCCAGAAACTCCCATGTTGCAATTTTAGGCGAGAACTCCCTTGACTATTATGTACTGGTATTGGCGCTTTTGAGAATCGGCGCCATTTTCTGTGCCGTTAATCAGCGCTGGCCCAAAAGAGCTGTCATAAAAACTCTAAATTCTCTGGACTGCCCCATCCTCATTTTCACCAATAACAAATCAAAATCTCTTAATGAACCATCACTTACAGAATGGCAATCAAAAGATATAGTCCCGCGAGAATTAAAAAAATTCAGACTTCGTTCTGAACCGGTAGTAAAACTTGACCATCCGACAGCGATAATATTTACATCCGGAAGCTGCGCCAGTCCCAAAGCGGCGCTGCTCTCCTACGGAAACTTTTACTACAACGCCATCAGCGCCAACAAATTTATTAAGTTTGCGAAAAACGACCGCTGGCTTTTGTCTCTGCCGCTCTGTCATGTCGGCGGACTGGGAATTCTGTTCAGATCTATAATAAACGGAGGAGCGGTAGTCATTCCTGACAGTAAAGAGGAGACAGCTGCTTCAATTAATAAATTTGAAATCAGCCATACTTCGTTTGTGCCCACTCAATTTTACCGTCTCTTAAACAGCGGCCGGGCCGACTTCTTAAATCATTATCCAAAAGTTATTCTCGGCGGCGCTCCGGCAACTCCCGAACTAATCAAGCAGGGTCTAAAAGCAGGCTTTAAGATTTATACTACTTACGGCTTGACGGAAATGGCTTCACAGGTGACTATCGGTAAAGCCGACAGTCACGGCCATTCGGGAAGTCTGCTCAAATATCGGCAGCTGAGAATTGCAGATGATGGCGAAATTCTCGTAAAAGGCAAGACACTGTTTTTGGGGTATGTCGAAAACGATATGGCAGAACTTCCGCTGGACGACCAGGGCTGGTTTCACACCAGTGATATTGGTGAGATAGACAAAAAAGGCCGGCTCACTTTTTTAGGAAGAAAAGATAACATGCTGATTTCCGGAGGAGAAAATATATTCCCTGAAGAGATCGAAAGTTATCTGATGCAGTTAAGCTGTGTGGAATCAGCAATTGTAGTAGGCATAAAAGACAAGGAATATGGAGAGAGGCCGGTAGCTTTTGTCAAAGGCAGTAACAGCCTTAGTTTCGATCAGTTCTCTGGCCGCTTAAAAAAAGAACTCGAAAAAAACCTGCCTCGTTATAAAATTCCAATAAAATTTCTGAACTGGCCCAGACAAGCTCTCAACGGCTCACTAAAGCCCGACCGCCAGAGACTCACCAGGCTCGCTAAAAAAAAGCAGCAGGCTAAGCAGTCTTAAGAAATTCCAGAAGTGTTTCTTTGAATTTTTCAGGAAGCGGAACTTTTGTCCGTTTTTCTTTATCAACCGATACGTGAACGGTTTTTAAGGCTGCTGCAATTTCGTTTTTGTCATTAAATATATTGTAGCTCAGCACATACGAAGAACTGCCTACTTTTTCTATTTTCAATTCAACTCTGAGCTTGTCGCCGGTTCTTACTGATATCTTGTAGTCCGCTTCAGAGTGAACGATCAGCGGCACCACCTCGGCTTCATCCAAAAAATATCTGATTGAAAACCCAATCGACTCCATAAATTCTTCGTAAGCCGAGTGAGCCATCCGGTAAAAATTGGCAAAATAGATGACACCGGCGGCATCTGTATCATGAACCTGAGCTGTTAATTTATGGAGATACATAAACGTTCCCTTCTAACGAATTGATTATACTTTAAGAAACATAACTAAAGAATAAGCCAAAATGAATGAAAATAAGGAGCAGTTAAGTCCGAACTGAAACAGGTTTTCATTTGTTGTAAGTTTTATCAGGATACGGTTGATTTTTTGAATATATATTAGGATAATTCATACGAGATATGGCTTTAGAACTTTGAGAGTTTTCTATAACGAAAGGAAATAAATAATAATGATGATACCCCAAAAAGTAGCCGACCGCTTAAATGAACAGGTAAACCACGAGTATTTTGCCTCCTGGACATATACTGCCATGGCCTATGCTCTGGAGAGTATGGACTTAAAAGCGTATGCCAAATGGTTTTTCATGCAGGCATCCGAAGAAAAAGAACACGCCGAAAAAATCGCAGACTACCTCCTGGACCAGGGCGCTAAGGTGACTCTTAAGTCTCTTTCAGAACCTCAGGCAGAATTTACTTCGGTACAGGAGATTGTAGAGAAGGCTTTAGAGCATGAAAAGAAAGTAACCGATCAGGTTCATGAAATACTGGCTTTGTCCCGCTCAGAAAATGACCCGGCCACAGAGAATTTTATCGGCTGGAAAGTGGCCGAGCAGGTTGAAGAAGTAGCCAATGTTGAGTATCTGCTGACCCTCACCAAGACAGCCTCGTCTCAGAGGGACCTGTTTATGCTGGAAGGCAAAGTCGGCAAGTTAGTAGCTGCCAGAGAAGGGCATTAGCTGCCCGTTTTATCTGAAATTGCCTTGACAGTTTTTGAAAAGGGGATACATTTAGTAATATCAGGCTGTTTGTGGTGTATCCCCAGATAGAGGCCTGTTAAAATTAGTCAGTAAAATCCGCCAGTTTAGGTAGGAACGGTAGTTGTACTTCAAGGTTCTCGTAAGCTCAATATGTCTACTAGTCTTGTCAGCAGTTCCTGCCAGGGCTCAGTTAAGTATTGGCGGAAAACCGGCCAGTTTTAGCAAATCTATTGCTGATAATATACAATCCAAAAAGCTTCCGCAGGTAGATGTCGCTGCTTTCTTGGCCGAAGATATGCAGCAGGCCGGCAAAGACATTCCTTACAGATTTGGGGCGCCGATAGATGTCGGCTTCGATATGAATAACAGCGGCAGCTGGAACAGGCTTGCGGATGGCAGCAATATCTGGAGGCTGGAAATTATATCCGAAGGCGCCTATTCTCTGAATCTCTTATATGATGAATTTTATTTGCCCGAAGGCGGCAGACTTTTTCTTTACAATAGCGACCAAAGTTCTATTCTGGGGGCTTTTACATCGGCCAATAACAAAAGCCACCGAAAATTCTCTACCGCACCAACTCCCGGTGATAAAGTAATTCTTGAATATCACCAGCCAGCCTCAGTTACAGAAGATGCCGTGATAAAGATTTCCCGCGTTGTGCACGCTTATAGGAATATCTTTCACAGAAGCATTATTGATAGAGTTTCGGGGTTTGGCGATGCCGGTTCCTGTAACAACAATGTTAACTGTGCCGTAGGCGACATCTGGCGTGACCAGATTCGCTCGGTAACAATGATTCTCACCGGCGGTGGTGCCAGGCTCTGCTCGGGATCAATGATCAACAATGTGCGAAAAGACGGCACGCCGTATTTTCTGACAGCCAACCATTGTCTGGGCGGTGAATCTTCCTGGATATTCATGTTTAACTACCAAAGTCCGAGCTGCTCAAATATAGACGGACCCACTACTATGACCGTACAGGGTTCTACCCGGCTGGCGAATTTTTCTACTTCAGATTTTGCCCTGCTTCTACTTGATGATACCCCACCCGATTCATTCAATATTTATTATAGCGGCTGGTCGGCTGAAACGTTTTCTGCTGATTCGTCGGTAGGCATTCATCACCCCAGAGGTGACATAAAAAAGATTTCGTTCGACTATGACTCGGTGACAGCGACTTCATATCTCGGCACGGCACCCGGCACAACTCATTGGCGAATAGGCAACTGGGAAGACGGCACCACCGAACCGGGTTCATCCGGCTCTCCGCTTTTTGACAAAAACAAACGCATAATCGGACAGCTTCATGGCGGCTATGCCTCCTGCGCCAGTATCACCGCCGACTGGTACGGCAGCGTGGCCCGTTCCTGGTTGGGGGGAGGCTCTGCAGCAAACAGTCTTAAACCCTGGCTCGACCCGGACAACAGCGGACTACTAGTGCTTGATGGCTACGACCCTAACCGGGCTATATTAATTACTCATCTGCCTTTTGAAAATACAACTGACACACTGAATGATTACGAAATTCTGGCAGTCATAACATCCGACACGGCTCTGTTATATGATTCGTTGCTTATGTACTATACTATTAACAGTATCACCACTGTCGACACTCTTGATCCGACTGCCAATCCGGACGAATTCCATGGCTTTATTCCCGCACAGTCGCCCGGAACAGTTATTGATTACTATATCTTTGCTCAAAACGTCAATGGAGAGGCAGACACAAGTGACGTTTTCACTTTTGAAGTGCTTAGTTATGGCGTCAGCTTAGACCCTGCCGGCGAAATTATGACTGGCGCTGTCGATGATACTATAAGTTTCACTCTGACTGTGACCAACGAAGGCGCTTACTCTGATGATTATGATTTGTCAATTTCAGGCAACTCCTGGGCTACGGAGCTGCTCGATGAAACAGGCACTTTTGCTGTCAGCTCAACAGGGACGTTACTTACAGCTGAGCAGTTTAGTTTTCTGGTACGAGTGATAGTCCCAGCAAGTGTCTTTGGCCAAAGTGACACTGTAATAGTAACGGCTGCGTCTGTAATGGATGCCGGTACCGAGGCTACTTCATTACTTACAACTATCTCAGCCGGGCAGCCCATTGGTATGCCTTTTGTCGAGAGTTTTATCTCGGCAATTATCGACACCCAGCTGTGGGCAAAAGAAGTAGGTGTTGAAGTAGATACCAATGGTCTGAACGAGCCGTCCGGGCCTTATAGTGTACGTTTCAACGGCGATCCCGTCGGTTCAGATACTTTGTTGTCCCACGCCCTGGATCTTACTGGTTTGGATTCTGTCATACTATCTTATTACTATCAGAGAGAAGGGGGGGGTGAGTCACCAGATGCTGGCGATGACTTGTTTGTGGAGTATTTTAATTCTTCAGGGCAATGGATACTGTTTGAACAATATCTTGGCAGTGGGCCGAGAATGACGCAATTTCAACTAGAGTCGAGAACGCTTGATAGCGACGCTTATCACTCTGCTTTCAGGCTTCGCATAAGGAACATTGGCTCCGTAGGTCTTTTCGATGACTGGTTTGTTGACAATATTCGAATCGATTTTGCCCCGGTTGCCTCGGTTACTCCTGCATCTATAAGTGCCAGCCTCGGCCAGAATGATACTGCCGATGCAAATGTTATAATCAGCAATACTGGATTAGGAGCAATGAACTGGAATGCCTCGGTTGTATATACCACTAAGAAAAACCAGCTCTTTGAAAATCTCAAAGAAGCAGGCGAAGTTGAACCAGCCCAACGCAAATACCCCGACGGCTTTAATGACTATGTAAATGCAAAGGGAGCGAGTGATCCCCGCA
>JADFLZ010000108.1 GCA_022564135.1 Candidatus Zixiibacteriota bacterium | reverse complement strand
CTATTTGTTTACTTAGCATTGTCTCTTTGATAGAAATACAATATTCTTTAGTTATAGTTTGTCAAAGTTTCATTTCTTAGAGCCTATCGAAGCTATTTAATGGCAATATTTTCTGAAATTGATGAACCGTTATTTTCAATATATACTATCATTTCTTTATTATTAGCGGACTGCTCTTCAAACATAACTTCCCACTCTCCTGAGAAAAGTGTCTTAATTTCAACATAGCTATCTACGCTCTCAAATGTGGCCGCTGCGCCCGATAGCCGCTCAAATGAAATAAAGCCTAATGACTCACTGCCCATTTTGATTATAATTTCAGCTGAGGGAACTTCTGGTAAGCTTATCACTAATTTAATCTTAGAGCCGGACCGGCGGGAAGAGATTGAAATCAAATTATCATTAATCTGAACCTGTTTGATTGCAATCTCGATAAACTCCCCATCTGTTTCACTCATAGCGATCGCCCCCATGGTAGCGTTGGGCGAAACCAAATTACCTCTCTCCGGACTAATCACTATCATCATAAGTACCAAAGCAGCTGCAAACCCGAACGAAAACGAACCGGCCAGTTGGAATTTTGGCACTTTCTCAAAGTAGCCGGTAATTGATACTATTATACCAGGCTTCTTAACTGCTTCAGTCCGGATATCCGGCAGCATTCGCATGATATTTTCCTTTAGCCCTGCCGGAGGTTCTATTGCTTTTACCGCCTTTAGCCCTTCTGTCAGACTTGTCATTTTCAAATACAACTCTTTGGCTTCGCTGTTTACTTTTAGAGCGCTGACAAGTTCATCCTTCTCGTTTCTGGAAATACTGCCGTCGAGGTCACAATTTATTAGTTCAACAATTCTATTATCAATCATTACCAGTTAACTCCTTTAAGGAAACCTCCTGGCAAAGCATCTGCCGGGCGGAATAGAGTCTGGATTTGACTCTGCTTTCCGGAATATCCAATACATAACTAATCTCTTCATAGGGCAGGTTCGCAAAATAGTACAAAACTGTAACCAGGCGGTAATCCAATGAAAGGTTACCTACTGCATTTTCTACGATTTTTTCCATCTGCTTTTTATGAAACGTTTCCTCCGGAGTTCCTTTGGCTTCAATTTCACAATCCTCGAGATTTATTTTGCCTCTCTGCTGTCTAAGCGAGTTAATTGCCTCGTTTATGGCCATGCGGTAGATCCAGCTAAAAAACTTAAACTGACTATCATAGGTGTTGAGTTTCTCGTAAGCTTTAATAAATACGTTCTGTGTTACATCCATGGCCAAATCCCAATCCGCTACAACTCTAAGAGCCGCGTTAAATATCGGCTTCTGGTATTTTTCTACCAACGTTCCAAAAGCCTCTTTTTCACCGTTTAAACAACGATCTACAAGTTTGCTATCTGCTATATCTACCACAAGTACACTTTAGCTGAGACTAGGTTGGTTGCATCCAATAAAAAAATCAAGATATCCATATTCGTTTCACATAGTGGACAGACCAATTTACAGGTTACTGGCTGTTTATTTTAGACTGATCAAGATGTCGGTCTTTAGCTTATTGGCGTTCCCTATAAGCTAATAAGTTACTTATAAATCCAGTTTCTTACAAGCTGATAGTTCGAGTTGGCCAAAGACATTCAAGCTTAAAAAGGCCGGCCAGTCGTTCAGTTTCGGTTCTCTTTGATGTTTATATTCTGCTTACGGCAGCTTTCTTAGACACAATAAGCTGTAATGTTCTTACCAGCTCTCTAACCGTATTTTCGTCAGTCCGAAATGAGCTAATGCAAGCTCTGAGGGCAGGGATTTTGTTCTTAAGTTTTGTATCAGAAATCCAGAATTCTCTTTTTGAGTAAAGCTCTCTTAGAACTTCAGCGGTCGAAAGTCCTGATTCGGCCAGCGCCGGGTGAGTAAAGCATACTACCGGCAGGGGAGTCTGGTTTAGTATCTCAAATCCTTTTTCTATCAGCTCAAGCCTCAGAAACTCACCCAGCTCCGCCTGTTTTTCTATCATAGTGGCATAGCCCTTTTCCCCGAGTTCAGCCAGAGTCATAAATAGTTTCAATCCGATGAAACGGCGGGAACACTGCAGCGTGTTTCTAAAACTATCAACTTTCCCCGTCTGACTTGCCGGCATATAAGCAGCAGAGGCCTGAAAAGTTTTTGAAACTGCCTGAGGATGCCTGCAAAAAAACATTCCGGCACTCATTGAAACAGAAAACCACTTGTGGGCATCGCAGGTAATAGAATCTGATTGTTCAATGCCTTTAAGTGCACCAGCGAGCTGGGGTGACATCACTGCCGCTCCTCCCCAGGCAGCGTCACAGTGAAACCAAAAATTTCGTTCACGGCAAAACTCAGCAATGTCTATCAGAGGATCAATCACTCCCGCACTGGTTGTGCCGGCAGTGCCCACTACCATGAACGGTTCAAAGCCATCCCTTATATCGGATTCTACCATTTTCCTGAGTTCAGTCATATCCAGCCGGAAGTTATCGTCTGCGGGCACATTGCGCACAGCAGTATGACCCAGCCCGGTCACCTGTCCGATTTTTATAAATGAATGATGCGCTTCTTCTGAAACATAAATAAGCGGTGGCCGCAGTAGTGCCCTGACGCCCCCGTCGCAGTATTCCGGAAATTTATCAGTAAGAGCTGTCAGCACGGCCGAAAGGTTGGCTTCGGTGCCGCCGGTAGTAAAACTCCCACAGCTGCTGTTCGGGTCATAGCCAAATTTTTCTAACAGGAACCTTAAAGTGTGGCGCTCAATCTCGGTGCTGACAGGCGAGTGTGACCAGGTACCCAGCTGAGGGTTGTACAGCGCCACCAGCGCGTCGGCTATGACCGAGGCTGTTTTGGTTCCCGGAACAAACAGCCCAAAATAATTGGGGTGACCGGCATGAAGCGACCAGTTGCGCATTACTCTGATTACATCACCGCTCAGTTCTCTTAAATTTATAGGAGTTTCAAAAGAGTAATTCTTATTTAAGTACGATTTTATTTCTTCTAAAGAAACTTGCGGGACCGGCTTAATACTGGCTATGTTTTCGGAATAATCTTCAATTTCATCTGCCAATTGTCTCAAGAGATCGTTCATAACACTCCACATCGTAACTATTCTTCATTTTCCCGAAATCAGTCTCTTTTAGTTCAGATTTTAGTTTGATTCATCAGCCTGATCCGCTTCCGCTGGTTTCTTTCTTAAAAAGCCGTGATGAAAACTCCTCCAGAGTCAGCTTCTGAGTTCGCACGATAGTGCTGTTCTTAAACTGCGCCCAGATATCGTGCAGAGCACAGGGCCGGTCACTGTGGCAACGACCCAAACCCATCACACAGGCGTCCTCCAGTTTTTCCAGTCCGTTAAGCGCCGCCAAAATTCTGTAGAGCGTAATACTAGCCGGATTTACAGCCAGGGTAAATCCTCCACTGGGGCCCTTGGTTGAAGTTACCAGTCTCTTTTTTTCCAGCTCTGTCAGAACTTTACCTAAATAATGTCTGGGGATCTCCAGATTTTGAGCCAGGTCCTTCACTTTTATCGTCCTGTTTGATTCAAGTGAGGCCAGATAGCCCAGGGCTTCCAGCGAATAAACTACTTGTCTGGGATAAATCATCTTTCTTCCTAAATTAAAACATTCCAAAATACCTTAATCTCCAAACAGGAGATTCCGATATTTATATCGGTAATTATGTGAACACTCGACAGCTTTGTCAAGAAGATAGTTCGTAATTTACGCCCCAACAACTCATACTCTCGATAAACCTTTGACGCGTAAGACTTTTATGGCACTATCTTTTTAGCATCTCAAGAAGTTACTTACCACTATTTTTAATATAAAAACGTTTTATTGGCGATAAGAAAGACGGAAATATGAAACTATGCCTCTCTGCCTTTGTAACGAGAATCGTCGAACGCTCGACCTTTTTCCGGATTTGTGAAACATCCCCTCTTCAGCTCCCGTAATATCATTTATAGTTAAAAATAAACATTACGAGAGGAAAACTATGAAATCCTTAAAAATCTTACTTTTAACCGCTATAACCAGCCTGTTTTTAGGTTCTTCAATTCTGGGCCTGACTGTTGCCGAAATAAAAGATCTAAGAAACGGTGATCTTGAATCTGTCGGCTTTACTCTTAAAAAAGGCGCGGATATTGATATTGACATCGTCGGAATCAAGGCGCCAAGAAATCGCTCGATGCTGGCTTACGCCTGGATAATTGACTCAGACACTCGTGAACTTGTCTGGGAGCTGGAAAGTCGGCGGACCAAAAGATATAAGAAAAACAGTCTCTTGAGAAAAAAGAGCACTGTAGAATATTTAAAAGCCGGCAGCTATGAGCTTTATTACTCAGTCCCAAATCGTGAGCATTGGGGCTGGGGCAGTTTCAACGGCGATTTTTTCGATGAACTCTCAAACTTATTTGATGGCGATAATGATCGCCGGCTGCGCAAACGTGATATCAGAGAATGCTACGTAAAGCTGACTTCAAACGAATTACAAGCCGCGGACATTGAACGGTTCGAAATTGACGGCGGCCATGCCGGCGCACTCATAAAGCATACTCAGCTGGGCGACTCTGAATTTATTAAGACCGGATTCGAACTCAGTAAGTCCGGAAAACTGCAGATTTATTCTTTAATAGAGCAGCCCGGCAGAAACGAAGTTCCCGTAGACCATGCCTGGATTATAAATATGGAGACGCGTGAAAGAGTCTGGGAGATTGACAAATGGGACGCCGAGTATGCCGGCGGCTCTGAAAAAAACCAGCTGTTTAACGACGAAGTAAAGTTCGAAAAAGGAAAGTATGTTTTATATGTTGTGACCGACGGCTCTCATTCTTATGAGGAATTTAATGCCAGCCCTCCCTACGATCCCATCAACTGGGGAATAACAATTCTGCCCGGGGAGGGATTTGACAAATCTTCGTTTTCAATAATCGATGTTCCGGGGCGCGGTGATGCTGTTATAGAACTGACCAGAGCCCGCAACAACGACTTCCAGGAGCAATCGTTTGAGATTAAATCAAAAACCAAACTTCATATTTATGCTATCGGAGAGATGTCAAATAGCCGCCGGGAATTCGCAGATTACGGAACAATTGTTGACGCAGCCACCGGTAAGGTTGTCTGGGAAATGACTTACCGCAATACCAAGCATGCCGGAGGCGCCAGCAAAAATAGAATGTTCGATGATATCATGACCCTGCCGGCCGGCAGCTACACCGCCTATTACCTCACCGATGACTCTCATGCCTACCGCAACTGGAACTCTTCGGCCCCTTTTGAACCAGACCAGTATGGCCTGTCTATTTATGCAATCGACAAAACCGGCAGTATCAAACTGGTCAGTGAAAAAGAACTGGCCGACAACACCAATATCTTAGCCAGAATCACCCGGGTTGGTAACAGCGAACGCCGGCGGGTTCGCTTCAGTCTGGATAAAAAGACAAGGATAAGTATTTATGCACTCGGCGAAGGCCAGAGCGGCAATATGTATGACTACGCTTATATTGTAGATTTGGAATCCGGCCGCGATGTCTGGGAGATGCGCTACCGCAGGTCCGACCATGCCGGCGGTGCCGATAAAAACAGAATGATCAGAGATGATATCAAACTTGGACCGGGAGAGTACGAAGTTGTTTATGAGTCCGACGGCTCACATTCATTTGGACGTTGGAACGCTTCACCCCCGCGCGACCAGATGAACTGGGGCGTGACAATTTCTATGGCCGATTGAGTCGACTCCGCTGGAAATTGAGTGGGCGGCCGCTATGGCGTGTCCCCATCTGCCCTTTATGAATAGTTGTTATAAATTATGTAGGGCAGTACCCTCGCGAGCTTGCTCAGGAGTGGTCTGCCTATACCAAGTTGAATTCTGACATTGCGATTGAAGCTAATATAATCTAACGCCACTCTTGTGGACATTCTATTGTTAGTCCATTGCTCAATTTTATACTGCTCGGCAAAAGTGAACCCGCAAAGTCCTTTTCTCTGATTGAAACACAATTGCCCTTTGGGGCTATTGCCTTAATTGATCCTGAAATCCTTTTGTTAGGCACAGCCACGATTATCGATTTCTTAAATACTTCTTGGACAATTTTTATGGCTGGCTCAAAATCAGTATCTCCAGACACTAGCAATAGATAATCACAAGCATTAGTTGCGGCTTTGGTGATCATTTCACTAGCAATGTTTACATCGGTTTTTTTCTCCTCAAAAGTATACCCATAAAAGAGAGAGCCCGTTATTTTACCGTCTACTGTTGTATAGCTTTTCCAGCTTGCTTCGTTATAAATGACAACTTTCTTCTTAAGTTTCTTAAATCGACCTACGACACATTCTACCCCAAAGTTCCTCAACGCACGCATGTATAGATCATGCCTTCGAGCTTTCCTTTCATCCCAGGTCGCCTTTGCGGTAAAGTATTGTACTGATACTAGCTCTCCCCCTCGAGGCAGGAAACGAGCTGCCAAAGAACTATAGTTTAGCCATTTGTATTTTCTTAGATTAGGTTTATTTAGCAAGTAATAAACATTAAAGCCGTCGATAAACGCAGCAACTCTAATGCGCTGATTTTCTTTGATCATTATCTAATCCCTGAGCTCATTTTATAGATTATTCTTTATGATAATAAAAAGGTCTTTTTAAAGCAAAAAAAAGCTCGGAGTCTCGCTCCGAGCACCTAGGAATGCGAAGACTCCTAGGATGTATATCTTTTATATAATGTCGGAAAACCACACACTTTAGTCAAGTAGAATCTTGTGAATAAATTGAACAAAAGAGGGCCTCTTTCCTAACTATCATGCCAAGTTTTCAATATGTATTCTATATCTTTTTTGTTTTTCCTTATGAATCGGGTCGTTCTTTCGTTTTTGCCATTCTCTTTTATCACAAGCTTCTCCATTTTTCATTCTCCATTTTTCATGTCTTTCCTTCGTGTCTTGCTGTCTTTGTGGCTAGAAATCCGGGTTAATCGGGAATCTCGATGACGTCGCCCTCGCTGATCCCCTTGGCGGCGAAGACCCCCGCGTTGACTTCCAGGGCGTACCGGGCCGGTTCGCCGGAGGGATATTGATTGAACCGCGTATCCAGAGGCGTCATGGTGTGGATCTTGACGATCGTGCCGTCGCTGCGGGTATAGGCGATGTCCAGCGGGATGATGGTATCCTTCATCCAGAAGTTCAGGGGCGT
>JADFLZ010000107.1 GCA_022564135.1 Candidatus Zixiibacteriota bacterium | reverse complement strand
GCGACGCAGTACCCGGCGCCAATGTGGTTGTTGTAGGCACATCGCTTGGCGGGGTAACTGATGCAAATGGTAAATATACCATTTTAAACGTTCCGGTCGGCACTTATACAATACGTGTAAGTTCAGTCGGTTTTACAACACTTGAAGTTAGTAATGTATCGGTCTCTGTTGACCTGGCATCGTTTCAGGATCATTCAGTTTCTCCAACAACTGAAGAGCTGGGTGATGTGATTCGCGTCACGGCAGAAACGCCGCTGGTTATCAGAGACAAAGTGGCCTCGATAAGTATTGTCAGACGCGATGAGCTTTTGGCATTACCGACACGAGGATTCGCAGACGTTGTCGGAATTCAGACAGGTGTAGTAAGAGTCACGCCAAACCTCGGACCAAGAGGTCTCAGGGGAGCGCGTGAAGCTACCAACACTCCTGAATTAAATATCAGAGGCGGCCGGCCCAGCGAAGTTGCCTATTATGTAGACGGCTTCTCACAGCAGGACCCGCTTTCCGGTACATCGACTACTAATATCAGCAACAACGCCATCAAGGAAATATCGATTACTTCCGGCGGATTCCCGGCCGAATACGGTCACGTTGCCTCGGGTATTGTAAATGTGACGACCATGTCCGGCGGAAATGAATATCACGGCAACGCCGAGGTGGTCACAGACAATTGGCGTGACAACTCCTACGACCAGAACTGGTATTCGCTCGACCTGGGCGGACCGATCCCGGGAGTCGAAAACGGATATTTCTTTGGCTCTGTCGAGCGTCGCTACCATGGAGACAGAATGCCCTCAGCAATTACTGAAGATGTGCTGCCTTCAGGTTCTGTCAGACTTCCTAATAACAGCCTTGACGGCTGGTCCTATCAGGGAAAGATTGACTATCAGTTTACTGATAACCTGAAGTTACAGCTTTCCGGAACCGGTTCAAATGATGAGTGGCGTGGATATACTCATTCATATCTCTTTAATGCCGAGCATATGCCTTACTACAAAGATGATAATTTGAGCTTTAACGCCAGGCTGACGCACACCATGAGCGCCAGTACTTTCTGGACTTTTAGCGGAACATATTTTGTAACAGAGAGATTCCGTGGTGATGGTATTTACCGTGAAGACATCTGGGCCTATGGGCGTCCCGGTGGCAATCCCAGAAACGATGTAGAAAACCTTTTCAGATCATTTGATAATATAGAAATCGATTCTATAACTGGTGACCGTATTATTACGCCTGTCACATACGTAACTATTGCTGGCGACTCTCTTGGCACTCCTGATGGACTTGACAGAACATTTGTTGCTGGTGGAGATGAAGGACATGTCTGGGATGATTATCTCAGGAGAAAGTCGGCCTACGTTGGCTTCAAGGGGCAGATTACCAGCGAAATAACATCAGAGCACACCGTCAAAGGTGGCTTCGAATTTAATCGCCATACACTCAGGTTCTATCAACATTTCTTCCCGGTATCCGTATATAAAGGTGTTGGCAGTGGTGGCTTCCAGGATGTCAACCGTTATGGCTACGACATATTTGGGGAAGAGTCTGACGATGATGACTGGCAGAATGAAACCAAGCACCCCATTGATATTGGTTTCTTCCTGCAGGACCGCCTGGAATATGAGGGCTTGATTATTACTGCCGGCCTGAGATTTGACTACTTTGATTACAAAGCGCTCCGGCTGCGCGACCCGGCATTGCCTTTAAATCCTGATTCATTAGGATTCCTTAACAAACCACCACTTGACAGCCTTGCCACAGTTCTCGATTTGACTGACACCGAAGAGAGCGAGAAATTCACCAGACTTTCTCCCCGCTTAGGTGTGGCTTTCCCGATTTCAGATAAGACTCAGATGAGACTATCCTACGGACAGTTTTACCAGCGACCGGAGCTGCAAAATCTGTATGTAGGCTATGACTTCCTGGACTTCAAAATCAATACCGGAGGTTACTATGTTTCTTTCGGTAGTCCGAATCTGGAGCCGCCGAAAACAACCGCCTATGAGATTGGTATAACCCGTCAGATGGGAGACAACACTTCCTTTGACGTAAATATTTTCTACAAAGATATTTCCAATCTCATTCAGGTCTATAATCAGCCGTCGCAACCTACTTCGTTTGCCACTTATCGCAATTCGGACTACGGCACGGTTAAAGGTCTTGAATTCCGTCTCACTACCAGAAGAACCAACCAGATAGCATTGGATTTCAAGTACACTTTGTCGTTCGCAACCGGAACAGGTTCTTATTCAAATTCACAGGGTAACGTTGCCTGGGTAAATGCGAATGCTCCCAGACAGACTGCCCCGCTGTCGTTTGACCAGACGCACAAGTTTATCGGCAACTTTGACCTGAGATACAAAGGACAGGAAGGACCGCGTTTGGGCGATATGTATCCGCTCGAAAACTTTGGCATCAATGTGCTGCTGGTAGCTTCCAGTGGTCTTCCTTATACCCCTATCTTAGTCATCAATGAAGCAACTGTTCTTGCTTTCGCTCCTGTAGTTTTGGATACGCGAAATTCTGAGACAGGTCCCTGGACATTATCGATAGACTTAAAAGCCGAGAAATCATTTAATGTGGGCAACTTTAAGCTGTCTCCCTATCTCTGGGTAAAGAACCTCCTTGACAGAGACAATGCCGTTCAGGTTTGGGAAGGCACCGGCCGCGCGAATACGACCGGCTGGCTGGAGACTCCCGAAGGTCAGGATTTCGTGAATGATAATAGTGACGTTGATGATGCCACCGGCTTAACGGGTGAAGAGAAATACGAAATTGCTCAAAACCACCCCCTGAACTATGCTAATCCGCGGCAGATATACTTTGGATTAAGGGCATCATTTTAAGATAAAACGATGAGGAAAATCAAAATGAAACAAAAAGCAATTATAGTATTGAGTTTGCTTGCCTTAGCGGTGTCAGCTTTTGCGCTGGCACCACTGGGCGGCAAGCTCAGTCAGAAGGAGTCTCTTATCAGGGACACCGGCACCTTTATTGACGTCAACCAGATATTGATGTTTGTAACCAACAAGGGCTCTTTCGCATACGATCAGGGTGGCTTGCTGGGCAAAAACGACGGGCTTTATTTCCCGTTCACGAGCTTGGATGACATTGCAGATCAATCGAATAACACTTCTGTGATATTTGCAGCGGGTATCTGGGTGGGAGCAGTTGATGCTGCTACTGGCGATACTCTGGTAACTATTGCAGAATACGCCGACGATTGGTATCCCGGCCCGATGATCGGCACAACTTTTGACCCTGGTTCTGAGTTTGATGTAGCTGATAGAGTTTACAAGCTGCATGCCGACTCTCTGGCAAGTAATCCCAATACCGATTACACAGAATGGCCGGTTGCTGACGGCGCTCCGGTCGATTCCCTCGGTGCTCCGGCGATGCTGGGTGACCAGATGCTCTGGTCTGTCTATAATGACGCCAACCCGGCGCCGCACACAAACGATGCTTCAAGTGCGATTGGTATGGGACTGGAAATTCGCCAGACTACTTTCGCATTTGATCGAACTGATGCCCTGGCAAACATCGTTTTTGTTAAATACCAAATCTACAATAGAGGTGGTTTGACTTTAACAGATATGTTTGTTTCGCTTTGGGCCGATCCGGATTTAGGCAACGCCGGTGATGACCTTGTTGGATCTGATACAGTACTATCACTTGGTTATTGCTATAATGAAGGAAATGACAGCGATTATGGCAGTGACCCCCCGGCAGTCGGATTTGACTTCTTCCAGGGTCCCCTGATTGTTACACTTGATAACGCAGATACTGCCAAAATGTGGGACACTACTTTTGTCGGCTTCCGGAATATGGGAATGACTTCGTTTAACAAATATATCAACGGCACTGACCCGCAGAACCTGACCTGGACCTACCAGTATATGAACGGTTTAGACGCTTCAATTCCTCCCGGTGTACCGCTCGCCAATGGCACTAAGTTCTATGCCCCCGGTGACCCGACAACTGGCGTAGGCGACCTTGATTTTGCCGCCTCAGATAGAAGATACATGCTTACTACCGGGCCATTTGATTTTGCTCCCGGTGACAGCACCGAGATTCTCGCGGCCATAATAGTTGGACAAGGTGGCGACCGTTTGTCATCAATTTCGGTATTGAAGTTCAATGATAAGTTTGCACAGCAGGCATATGATATCAATTTCGATCTATTGCAGGTTCCGGCAGCTCCTGAGGTCATAGTTCACCCGCTGGACGGCAGTATAGCCATGGAATGGACTGACATTTCAGAAGTCGACCCAGGTGATTACCCGTTCCAGGGTTATTCGATTTTTCAAGGAGAATCTCCTAACGGACCATGGACTCGTATCGCTAATTTTGATGTTATCGATGGGGCTGCAATTATCATTGATGAAGTGTTGGATCCTTTAACTGGCGTTATTGAACAGCGAGCTATTAAATTTGGCTCTGATAATGGCATTCGACATTTTTTCAGCACCAATGCAGACATCATCAATGGAGGCTTGTTAGTAAATAATACTGAATACTTCTTCCGGGTAGAAGCATACGCCTATAACAGCAGTCCTGTAGCGACTCCTAAGACCCTTACATCAGCTACCGTTATCAGAGGTATTCCCCAGGGTCCGGTAGTGGATTTTGAATACCCGTTTACTTTTGGTGACACACTTGGTATTTCGCACGTAGGTGTATCAGGCGGAACTGTTACACCGATCGTTGTGGGCCCGGATTCTCTAACCGGAGATACTTATCGGGTCATATTCTTTGATACTATATTAGTTACAGTAATAGATACTGGCATGGGACCAGAAACAACTTTTACAGATGCAGTCTATTGGAATCTGGATAATGTAACACAGGGTACATCAGTCCTTACCAAGCAGTTTAACCAGACGGGTGATGATACCTATCCGGTGACGGACGGATTCGTGGTGAAAGTAGCCGGTCCTGCCCCGGGCTTCCTCAGCTTTGAAGTTGTTGCCAATGGCTCCGGTCCGGTTGTCCCGCCGGGAGCTGCTGCTTTGAACTTCCAGGGCTTTCCTACTCCGAATGATGAAAACCCGGGTGACGGTGCAGACACGCAGCCCGGCCAATGGGCGATCCATACCGGCGACACGCAGCCCAGTGGCTCTCGCGGCAGCTACTCAGCTTTCCTGAGTCGCGTGTTCCGGCTTTCAAATAATGATGGTGCAAACCTGGGCGCCTACGACCTTGAATGGCGCTTTACTGGTTCAAACAGTAGCCCGGGAGTGGACGGAGGCTATGCCTGGGATCCATTTGACCAAGGCGTGGCCATATGGGTGCCGTTTGAACTCTGGAGAATCGGAATCGGAACACCGAATGACCCCAGCGATGACGTACGCATGATGCCATGGATGATTGACAACACCAGGAGTGGTGCATTCGAATTGGAATCATGGGGCGACGCTTCAACTGCCCCTCAGGGTTTTGTAGTTGGAGATCCCTCCACAGAACACTCCGGCTCCGGTGGCAGCAATGATCCGTTTACAGATTGGGTATATTGGTTCCTACCGGGTGACGATTCGCCGGGCGAGGCTGGATACCAGGAATTTGAAGACTCAATTCTTGCTGATCCCGCTGGATACTCGGGCGGCGCCACTAGCGTTGAATACCTTGCAAGAACGGTTTTGATAAGTTGGAATGGTGGTTCAGCACCACCATTCGCTCAAGATATGCCTGAGATTGGTACAGTATTCCGGATGGTAACTGCCATTCCAAACGGGCCAGTTGACACCTTCACGTTTACGCCCCCTGCGCCGACTGCAGTGACCGGAGGTGCAGAGCTTCTCGAGAATGTCAAAGTAGTTCCGAACCCGTACTACCTATTTTCAAGCTATGACCCGAGCCGAACTAATCGCGTTCTAAAATTCATCAATCTTCCGGCAACATGTAATATTTCGATTTACAACCTCGCCGGGGACTTTGTTGTAGAAATCGTAAAAGACGATCCCTCTACAGCCGAAGCAACGTGGGACGTTACCAACAATTTCAATGTGCCGGTTGCTTCAGGCATTTATATTTACGTTGTGGATGCTCCTGGCTTTGGACAGAAAATCGGCAAGATGGCCATATTTACTGAAATTGAAATTTTAGGTCAATACTAATTAAAGAGGATAGATAAAATGAGAAACAAAACATTTTTGCTTATAGTTGCTCTGCTCTTATTGACCTTTCAGTCAGTAATGGCAGGCAATGAAAACCGCATCGGTACGGCGGGTGCGGCGGAGCTTTTGATAGCGGTCGGCTCCCGTGGTACCGCGATGGGAGGAGCAGTAGTAGCCAACTCCTATGGAGTTGACGCTATTTTCTGGAACCCCGCCGGACTTGCCTGGCTGGAAGGCACCGAAGCGATGGCCACTCGCCTGCCTTATATCGCTGATATAGATGTTACATATATCGCGATTGGCAAACAGATTGAAGACTTCGGAACAATAGCTTTGTCTATTAAAGTGGTTAGCGTTGGTAAAATTGAAGAGACAACAGAACTTTTCCCCAACGGCACCGGTAGCATTTTCGAACCGACCATGGCTGTAATCGGCCTGACCTTTGCCAAGGCGGTCAGCACTCAGGTTAATTTCGGCATTACAGGACGCTATATCAGAGAAGAAATTTTCGAGGTATCAGCTAGTGGACTGTCATTTGACTTTGGATTCACTTACGAGCCCAGAATTTATGGGCTGACACTTGGACTTGCAATCCGCAATTATGGTCCGGACATTGTCTTTTCCGGCAGCGGTTTTGAAGACGCAGTTGCCGGCCGTCCGCTGGCTTCAACTGAAGCAGGTTCAGAACTGCCAACATCGATTGACTTGGGTATTGCCTATAATTTCCTGAATGAAGGACTCAACTCAGCTACAATGTCATATAACTTCCGCTCCAATAACCTATCTAATGATAATTGGAATGGCGGTGTTGAATACGTCTATGACGAGCGTTATGCACTCAGGGCCGGCTATCTTTATTCAAGTCAGAATAATTTCCTTTATGGCTTCTCTCTGGGCGCGGGAGTTTCTGTCGATCTTGGTGAAGATACCAGAGTGACATTCGAATACTCCTGGACAGAGACTGACATTTTCGATGACAACCAGCACTTCACTGTGAAAGCCAGCTTCTAAGAGCTAGCATAGTAATAGAGCACAAAAGCCGGGTGACTACTTTAGTCCCCGGCTTTTTTTATGCGTTGGATTTAGGTAGCTCTAAGGTGGATTCAGGGTTT
>JADFLZ010000106.1 GCA_022564135.1 Candidatus Zixiibacteriota bacterium | reverse complement strand
TAACGGATTCCGTCTTTACTCGCCTGATGGAGCATCCTGGGCTATCCCGGTCATTAGCTCCTTAGGGTCTGGCTATGCTGATGCTTATGGTGCTGATAATGTATTCTTATTCTATGCACCCAGCGTTGATGGATCAGGTTCGGATACCATGGGCATAGGTGGATTCCGTATTTTTGGTGACGGATTCCTGCCTGGCTACGATGAGCCTTCAATCACTATTTCCACGCAGCTCAGCGATGCTGATGATGGCAAGACTATATGTCTTGACTCAACATTCTATGATGTAAATGAGTGGCTGTGGTCAACAACGGCAGGTGGCAAGAACCCTGCATGGAGTGGACCGCACTGCTATACCATTTTCAGGGTGCCAAACCTTTGTCCGAGCATCACAAACTGCACGGCCAGCCTTGACTTTGATCATTGCGCAATGGTCATGTATGATTTTGATGCTTCGGATGTGGAAGGTGATGCAATCACTTACAGCCTGAATTCAGGCCCCGGCTCGATTAATTCATCGACAGGTGAATGGAGCTATGCTCCGACACTTGCTGATGTTGGCACTTCTCAATCAATCGAAGTTGGCGTAAGTGATCAGTTCTGCGGCGGCCAGAACACTTGTACAGTTTCCTTAAACTTTACAAATGTGGCTCCGTCCTTTACTGACGGTTGCAATGTTACCATTCCAATTGGTAAAGGTAACCCGCTCAATTTCGATTTTGATGCGGTCTCTAACGACTGTGACAATATCAGTTACAGCATTAGTGGTGTGACTCCGGATCCGGTCGGCGGCTACAGCATTAACGCCAGCACTGGTCTGGTGACTTTTAACACCGACGATGCTGATGGTGACAATCAGTACGTCTTTACAGTTTGTGTGACTGATGGTAAAGCTACTGTCTGTTGTGAAACTACTATTGATGTACTGGTTACCGAGCCTTATGAAGTCGCGATTGAAAAAACCCATAGAACCGCTCAGGGCGGACATGAACTCGTTTGCGTTACCTTGGATAAAGGTTCCGAGCAGATGTGGGGATTTGACTTCCTGATCGCGTATGACGCATCCGCCTTGAGCTTCCAGACAGCTCTCGAAGGCTCCGACTTGTATGCCAACGGCTGCGGCTGGGAGTATTTCAATTTCCGTTATGGTGCCAGTGGTAACTGCGGCAACGCCTGTCCTTCAGGTCAGTTGAGAGTAGTTGGTATTGCTGAAACCAATAACGGTGGAAGCCATCCGGCCTGTTATACGCCGTCTTCATTGCCGGCAGAAATGTTCTGTTTGGACTTCCTTGTTACTGCAGATCAGACATTTGAATGTCAGTATGTACCGATCCGGTTCTACTGGTATGACTGCGGTGACAACACAATTTCATTTAACCCATCTGAAGATATAACCGGTTTTGAACAAAGACTGGCTATCTCCCGTGCGGTTATTGATTTTGATCTGATTGGTGATGTTTCCAATCCGAATGTTGGCTACCCGACTGCTCAGGGTGCCCAGGATGCCGACTGTTTCCCTGCGGATGCAGATCCCGAAAAACCGGCTCCTGTACGCTTTATCGACTTCATTAACGGCGGTATAGACATCGTCTGTGTCGATGACATCGATGACCGTGGTGATATCAACTTGAACAACGTTGCCAACGAAGTTGCTGACGCTGTTCTGTTCACCAACTATTTCATCTATGGTATCGGCGTATTCACCATTAACACTCAGGGACAGATTGCTGCCACAGACGTCAATGCCGATGGCTTGACTCTTTCGGTTGCTGATTTGGTATACCTGATTCGTATAGTTCTTGGTGATGCCCTGCCGTATGCTAAGACCGTTCCGGTCGAAGCAATTTATACTGTCAACTCCAAGGGAATCCTTGAAGTTGATATCGAAGTTGGCGCTGCCGCATTGCAGCTCCAGGGCAATGTTGAGCCGATTCTATTGGCTGACAACATGGACATGGAATATGCATTTGATGCTGCCAACAACGTAACTCGCGTTCTGGTTTATAACAACACTGATAAGGACGTATCCTTCACAGGTGAATTCATCAATACTAACGGCTCTGCAGTCGTCAGCATTGAAATGGCCACCTACGAAGGCGCCCCGATCATTGCCAAAGAAGTCGAACTTCCGACTGAATTTGCTCTGAATCAGAACTATCCTAACCCGTTCAACCCATCCACAAACATCAGTTTTGCGCTGCCAACAGCCAGCAATTACACTCTGACTATCTACAACGTAGCCGGTCAGAAAGTTGCTGATTTTGCTGGTAATGCCGAAGCCGGTATTGTGAATGTCGAATGGGATGCCTCCAGTCAGGCCAGCGGTGTTTATTTCTACCGTGTGGTTGCTGATTCCAAGGATGGCCAGTTCAAAGATACCAAGAAAATGGTACTTTTGAAGTAATCCCCATTCGGGATAAATATTCCCTCGGAGAGGTTAATTCCTCTCCGGGGAATAATAAAAAAGGAGACTGTTATAGAAAAAATTGGCTAAGTAAGTATTAACCAGGAATTAATAGAGGCGAGCAAAAAATGACAAAAATCTGCAACCAGCCTTACGGTCAGGAAAGACCGGACTTACCCAAAGCAAAAGACAAAAACCGCCAAAATCATATCAACTTCAGATTTGTAAATCTGAGAGGTGACATGATGAGCGGTTATTTTTATGTCCAAAAACAGGGAGCCAGAGTAAAAATTTGAATTATTCCGACTTAAAAAAAATGGTCGCAAGAAGTACGTTAGCGGTAGGGAAAAACCCGAAAAAATTTGGCAAATTGTTGCCTACGAATAAGATAATGTATTATATTAATGTAAATTTTAAGGTTGGTTGGCAGCTTGTGCACAAGGCAGGTGCAAAGTTGCCGGAAGTTGCAGAGGTAGTAGTTTGGTTCTCGATTTACCTCAGTTTACCTCACTTACCTATAGCAAAAGAGGACTATAAGAGTCAGCTAGCTATCGGTTAATCACCGCGAATCAGGGGGAGTGTAATCCCCTGCGGTACATACCATTAGACGGAACTAAAAGGTATCCGGAATTGAATCGGCCAGCCGGGCCAGAGGTGAAATGGAATGGGCGGCCCGTAGCCACAATAAGTGTGGCTTGGTCTGATAATTGCTCAATTCGATGATACTGTAATAGTGTCCGAGTAGAAAAAAAACGAATGGAAAGACCAATTTTGCGGATGGCCATAATGCCGATAGTCGCCCTGGCTTTAGCTTGTTCAGTTATTGCACAGGCCGAAGAAATTGGAACCGAAAGAGGAATGAAGACAGATATTAAATCTGAGTCGGAGTATCTGAAATTGGAACAAGCTATGCCTCACTTTCAGACGCTTGAAAATAGCGCTTCGCTGGCCATGCCTGTTTTAGCTTTGGATTCTGTTGCAGGATTTCCCGGAGACATCGTAGATTTCTATTTAAAGCTGGAAAATACGGTTTCGGTCAGCTCTTTTAATATTCTTTTTAACTACGACGCTTCGGTCCTGGCGCCAGTGCAAGTCGATAACCTTACTGGCCGTTCGGCCAGCTTTGAATATTTCAGTTACCAGTTAGACGCAGATGGTATACAGGGGAATATACGCCTGACTGCAATTGCGGACCTAAACCAGGACAATTCTCATCTGCCGCTCTCGGCCGGTTCAGGACAAATCGCCAGACTTAAATTTTCTATTTCAAGAAATCTCGATTTTGCAGGATTCAATATTCCGGTCAAATTTAAATTCTTAGACAGCCTCTCCAAAGATGACAACACTTTGACAGATTCCTCCGGCGTTAAGATTCAGCAAGAAGAAATCGCCTATCAGGACGGCGCCATTACCATCAGAAATTTTCCAGATAGCAAACGCGGCGATATAAACTTAAATGGCCTGGCTTTTGAAATCGGAGACGCTATCTATTTCATCAACCATTACATAAACCCGATCGAGTATCCTTTCAACAATCTTCAGTTGTTTAACTCAGACATAAATCAGGATGGTAATGCTGCTACTTTGGCAGATATGATTGCCCTGATAAATATCATCGTCGAGGGCAAGTCTCCGTCAAATTCGACCAACCATGCCCTGTCAAATCCAACTGCAGAAATCCGATATTTCGTTTCAAACAGCCAGACTCAATTTAGTTATAACAGCGATTCTGAAATCGGCGGAATACTTGTCGAGCTAAAAGCAGACTTGATAGATAGCGGAGAGCTTGAGTTTAATGTCTACGCCGGTATGACAGAACAGCATTTCTATGACGGTAACCTGCTCAGAATCTTGATATATAACCTTGATGGCAATCGCCTGCCGGCAGGTTCTGAAAATTTTCTAACTGTGAAAAATCTTGCAGAATTTGAAATATCCGGCCTGCAAATGTCTTCAGGCGAGGGGCAGTTAATGGAAGTCAGCTATTCGGCGGTAACGGCTGTAATTCCCGAAAGCTACTATCTATCAGCGAATTACCCCAATCCATTTAATCCCGAGACAAAAATAAGCTTTCATCTGCCCAGAACTGCCTGGGTAGAGCTTTCGGTTTACAATTTGCTTGGTCAAAGGGTGAATACTCTGGTTAAGGGTGTGCTGTCTCCGGGAGAGCATATTGTCAGTTGGGATGGCAGGGATTTTCAGGGAAACAATCAATCCAGCGGGGTTTACTTTTACCGGATTGACAGCGAACTGGGCTCACTTAAACGAAAAATGGTGCTTTTAAAATAAAAGATATGATGCAGACAAATAACAGACTTCACCATACTGAATCTTCTTATTATTTACTTTCGGCTCTCAAGCTGACAGTATTTGCTTTTGTTATCCTGATAACGTTTTCAAACCGGGTTCAGTCTCAAGTTTTCCTGAATTGTGACACTCTTACAGAATCTCCGTTTGACGAAGTAAGAATTATTAAGACGATTGGAAAACCGAGCGATACTGTCTGGGTGCCACTCTTTTTAATTAATGACTCGGCTATGTCCGGTTTCAGAATGCTCATCCACTGGGACAGTACCAAGATTCAGCCAATAACAATTTTTGATCCGATTGACAACCTTTCTCGACTGGTAACCCAGCTGGCCGGTAGATTTGTAAAAACTGACCAGTCCGACGATACAGTAACCAACTTTTTTGCCCAGATTTCTCTGAATCCTTTTGATTCCGGAGCTATTATCGCCGGCTACAATCTATCGATTACAAGTGATACTACACTTCTGTCGACAGAGCGGGGCACGGGGGTAATTTTTAGAATGGCTTTTGAGCTGCTTGGAAATATGCAGCATAACGATTCGGGCTTGATCAGATTCTATGAAATCCAGCCGGTATTTGTCGATGGTGATGGTAATATTATAGTTCTTGACTGTCAGAGAACAGAGATGAGTGCTGACTTCAACGATACGGGCGTCCCCATTACGATATACCCGCAAACTTTTGACGGCTACATAGTGGCAGATACTGCTCCAGCTCCTCAGATACAAGAATTTATAGCAGATCCTGCCACTATCACAGAAGGCAGCAGCACTCAGCTAAGCTACACAGTTAATAACGCAGACTCGCTCAAAATCACCGGTCCGGGCTTAAACTTTTTTGATTCTACAAAATTTAGCGGGACATTAATCTTGTCACCGTCTTCCGATGCCTCATTTACTTTGACCGCCTGGAACATTTTTGATTCTGTCAAATCTTTCGTTAATGTCACGGTGGTCCCGGATACAGGCGATACGACAACACCTCCTTCTACCGACGCTCCAATTATTTCGTTTCCTCAGGGCAGCTTCCATGTTGTCGAACAAGCACAGACGGTTACTTTTGACGTAACTGCAACAGACCCCAACACAGGCGACATTGTCACGCTTAGTGCCAATAACGTTCCGGCCAACGCTACCTTTAATACTGTAATCGGTACCAATACCGTCACGGGAAGATTTAGCTTCACTCCCGATGTTACGCAGGAGGGGACATTTATTATTCAGTTTGTAGCAACCGATAATGGCAACAAGAGCAGCAGCGCCAACGCCTCTATTACGGTCGAAGCTCTGGAGTTTGACAGACTGTTTTCATCTTCAGCGGCGGGGCAAGACCCGATCGGCGGACTAACAGGCACCAGGGACCTGGTCTTTCCCGTCAATATGGTTACCTCGCAAACTGTCTATGGAATTCAGTTTGATATGTTTTATGACCATCGTGCGATAACAATAGATTCCCTGGCAGGCACTCCGAGGATTCAGGATTTCACAGTTTCAGATAATATCGGGATATTCCCCGGTGAAGTTCGAGTAGTTGCTTTTGGTCTGGCCAACGACTCGGTGTTATCAGATACAAGCAGCTCTGCAGTTATAAACGTTTATCTGACGATTGACACCGCGGCAATCCCCTGGACTGACTATATCATTGATCTGGTCAACGGTTACGAATCGGTCAACCCCGACCCGAACTTTCCTTCGCTGGAAATGGTTACCGAAGGGGGCGTGGTGCAGGTTGACAAGCTCGGTGACGTTAACCTTGATAAAAACATCAACGTCGCTGACTTAGTCAGCATCGTAGCCTACATTATCGGTAACTACGATTTATCGGGACGTCAGTTTGAAGCGGCCGATCTTATCCGCGATGATGTTGTAAACGTCTTTGATTTAGTCGGGACGCTTAACACGATTTTCGGCATTCCAGTCTCGCCGGCCCCGCCGCCGCCTACTTCTACTGAGCCGGCAACAATGTCTTTAAGTTACCAAAATCTCAATCCCGGCCAGCGCGATATAATGGTGATTCAGTCTTACCTGCCGGAAAAAATAGCAGCGGTGGAGCTTGATATAGAATTTGATCCGACCGTGGTCGTACTGGGTGCCCCAAAATTAGCTGCCGATGCTTCACAAATGACCATGCAGTACAAGATAACCGCCGATGGCAAAATGAAAATTTTGATGCACTTCAGCAATCCGTTTGATGCTGCTCAGCAGCTGCCTGCCGGAAATATAGATATGCTGGAGATTCCGATGTATGCTCAAAGGTATGTCTATACAGGTGACGAAACTCAGCTTAAAATAGATGGCGCGCTTCTTTCTACTTCCACTTCGGCTGCAGTTGCAGTAGACGGAATCAGCGACGGTCCTCTATTACCTGAAACATTTGAACTATTTCAGAATTATCCAAACCCGTTTAATCCCTCGACCACTATAGAATTTACTATCGGACTGTCATCGGATGGCTCAGGATTTCAACAAGTTGCCCTTGATATATTCAATATTTTAGGCCAAAGAGTTAAAAGTTTGGTCGACGAACAACTTCCCTCGGGACACTACACTATCGAATGGAATTCAAGAAGTTACAGCGGTCACAGGGTCTCAACAGGTGTTTATTTCTACAGACTTCGGGTAGGCTCTGAAAGCGAAACCAAGAAAATGCTCCTGAT
>JADFLZ010000105.1 GCA_022564135.1 Candidatus Zixiibacteriota bacterium | reverse complement strand
ATTTTAGATTTCGCTAAATTCCGTGAAGCCTGTGACGCCTGCGGTGCTTTGATGGTGGTTGATATCGCTCACATAGCCGGACTGGTTGCGGCCGGGATTCATCCTTCGCCGGTGCCCTACGCCGATTTTGTAACTTCGACAACGCATAAGACTTTGCGCGGCCCTCGCGGCGGCATAATAATGTGCAAAGAAAAATATGCCGCCGATATCGACAGAATGGTCATGCCGGGCATACAGGGCGGACCGCTGATGCATGTCATAGCCGGCAAAGCAGTAGCATTCCGCGAAGCATTATCTGAAAATTTCAAAAGTTATCAAAGAAAGATAGTCGATAACGCCCGCCGTCTGGCGCAGGCACTCAAAGACAGAGACTACAAAATAGTATCCGGCGGCACCGACACTCATCTGCTTTTGGTTTCGTTTTTGCATGTCGACAAGCTGACCGGTAAAATAGCAGAGAAAGCTCTGGACAAAGCCGGCCTGACAGTTAACAAAAACACGGTGCCCTTTGATACCGAAAAGCCGTTTGTAACTTCGGGCATCAGAATCGGCACACCGGCGGTCACCACCCGGGGGATGGGCAGCGACGAGATGATTAAGATAGCGGGTTTTATCGACCGGGCTGTCAAGAACCGCAAAAATGATGAAGTACTGGCAGAGATAAAAGCCGAAGTGGCCGAATTCTGTCTGAAATTCCCGCTTTATCAGAAACGATTGCAGGAAGTGTAAATCATGATATTTCAATTAACCATTTTCCCCACAGATAAGGGCAAATCAGGGGTTTCGGCTGATATCGCCCAGGTCATTGATATTATTGATAATTCAGGGCTGCCCTATAAAACCAGCGCTATGTCCACTATTATAGAGGGGGACTGGGACGAGGTCATGGCCGTTATTAATAAAGCCAGGCTTAAACTAAAAGAGACCTGCAGCCGACTATATATAGTAATAGCGGTTGATGATAGAGAGGGCGCCGGAAACAGACTCGAGGGCAAGGTTGAGTCACTTGAAAAGAAGTTAGGCAGAAAGGTCAGGAAATAATGGATAATTTGAGAGTAGTATTCGTGACTGTCCCTATGGACATAGCCGATAAAATGGCTAAAGCGATTGTCGAAAACCGGCTGGCTGCCTGCACCTCTGTTATCTCTACTGTAAAATCATATTATTACTGGGAAGGTCAGCTCAAAAGCGACCACGAAAGCCTGCTGATACTAAAAACAACTATGTCAAAAATTGACGACCTGATTTCTTTTATCAAATCTGAACACCCCTACGATATCCCTGAAATCATTGCCATGCCTGTTGCTGAGGGGTTGCCGGACTATGTCAACTGGGTTATCGAAGAAACGGGTAAAACTGCCGAGACGGTCTAATCAGCGGTTGATTTTCCAGCCATAGTCCGATATTTTCCGCAAGTGCTTCTGGCAGCACTTGACTATGACTGACAGTAAAAAAAATAATTTTTCAGTGCCTTTTTTAGATCATCTGGAAGATCTCAGGTGGCGTTTACTTAAAGCTGTTATCTCGTTAATAGTTGCTGCCGGCGGCTGCTTCTATTTTGCCGATCAGATATTAGCTTTTATTATCAAACCGTTAGGGGATACCCAGCTTTTTGTCACCGAAGTTACCGGTTCTTTCTACGCCTATCTGAAGATTTCTCTCATTGCCGGGGTGATGGCCGCTTTGCCGCTTATTTTTTATCAGCTCTGGTCGTTTATTTCTCCCGGTCTATATAGAGAGGAAAAAATATATGTACTGCCTTTGGTGGCTGCCTCAACTTTGCTTTTTATAGGCGGGGCCGCCTTTTGTTATTATCTGATTCTGCCGATTGCACTGAGCTTTTTGATCGGCTACTCAGGTGACCTGCTCAGCCCGATTATAACTGTGGGAAGTTATATCTCTTTTACCGGAATGCTTTTATTGGCTTTTGGATTTGGCTTTGAAATTCCGGTAATAGCTTATTTTCTGGGGAAAATCGGCATAATAACCACCCGGACTCTTATCAAAGGGCGCAGATATGCGGTTGTTTTTATCATAATTTTAGCCGCGATTCTTACCCCGCCGGATTTTACTACTCAAATTCTGCTGGCTGTGCCGCTTTATATTCTCTATGAAATTTCAATTATAATTGTTCATTTTACCGGTTATAAGCCTGAAAAATCGGATTAATACTTAGCCTTGACAAAGGCGACTTTAGGGATAAATTAGACCTGTTTGGCACCAAGGCCGGCGGGTGTAATTCAGCGGTAGAATGCAAGCTTCCCAAGCTTGACGTCGTGGGTTCGACTCCCATCACCCGCTTAGAGAAAATGAAAGAGAGAAGATGCAGATAGCAAATGTAGACCCGGATTCACCACTCTTTGGATATGTCCGTCCCGGTTATAAAGTCGTATCCATAAACGGTGAAGCGGTTTTAGACGAAATAGATTTCCGGTACAAGACTACCGATGAGCAAATAGACATTCTGTTCGCCGATACGAACGGAAAAGAGCTCAGCTTTCAGTTTGAAGAATATGTTCCGGGTGATCTGGGGCTGACTTTCGTAAGCTCTAAAATCCGCACCTGCAAAAACGACTGTATTTTCTGCTTTATCGTGCAGCAGCCGCAGGGGATGAGACGTGCCTTATATGTCAAAGATGAAGATTACCGGCTTTCTTTTACTCATGGCAATTTTATAACTCTGTCAAATACAAATGATGAAGATATCGACCGTATAATTGAGCAGCGCCTTTCGCCGCTGTATGTCTCGGTGCACGCCACTGACGACACCCTCCGGCGCTGTATGCTGAAAAACGAAAAACTGGCGCCGATAGTGCCCTCGCTTAAAAAACTGGGGGACAACGGTATTATCGTGCATACTCAAGTAGTCCTCTGTCCGGGTATCAATGACGGCGACCAGTTAGACCGAACCATCAGAGAATTAGTAGAGCTTTATCCGAGCGTGGAAACTTTGGCGGTGGTGCCGGTAGGCCTGACAAAATACCGCGACAACCTGCCCGACTTGCGTACTTATAATAAAGAAGAAGCCAGCCAGATTATTAAACTGGTCGAACAGACGCAGAAGAAACTCTTAAAAAAGATCGGCACCAGGTTTGTCTGGCCGGCCGATGAGTTTTTCGTGGTTGCCGAAAAAAAATTCCCGGCTCTTTCTTACTACGAAGAGATGAATCAGTTTGAAAACGGTATTGGCATGGTCCGTGAATTTATTACGATGTTTAACCGCCGCCGCTCTCGCTTAAAAGAGATGAAATCCGACAAGCGGGCTTTGTTTCTGACAGGTGCTTCGGCCTTTCCGTTTTTCAACAAAGAAATTCTGCCGTATGTCACCGGTGAACTCGGACTCAAAGTTGAAATCGATCTGGTCAAAAACCGTTTCTGGGGGGAAGGTGTGACAATCTCCGGCCTTTTGACCGGCCAGGATTTGCTGCGCCACGCCAGAAAAAATATCGAGCGCTTTGACTGTCTGGTCCTGCCGCCCAATTGCCTCAATATGGATAATCTCTTTTTAGATAATCTTTCTTTAGAACAATTTCAAGCGGCTCTGCAAAAACCCGTTTACATTGGTCAGTATGACCTGGCCGCTACCTTAAAAGACTTGTATCAATGAACCTGCCGATAGTTGCCATTATTGGGCGCCCCAATGTCGGCAAGTCATCTCTTTTTAATCGCTTCCTGAAAAGAAAAATCGCGGTAGTTGATAAAACTCCCGGTGTTACCAGAGACAGAAACTATGCGGTTTGCGACTGGTCAGGAATTACTTTCAGACTGGTTGATACCGGAGGCCTTGATCTGGGTCAGACTGACGAATTTAAAAAACATATTCACGACCAGGCCACATTTGCAATTAACGAAGCAGATCTGATTTTGCTGGTGGTCGATGCCCGCACCGGCCCGACTGACCTCGATGTCTCAATCGCCAGAAGTCTGAAAAAAGCTATATCAAGAACGATTCTGGTGGCCAACAAGTGTGATGATGAACGGCTGACCGCAGAACTTTATGAATTTATGGGTTTAGGTATCGGCGAACCTCAGCCGGTCTCGGCAACTCTGGGTCTTTATGTCGGAGACCTGCTGGACAAACTGGTCGAAAAGCTTCCGGAAGAGAAAATCAAAAATGAAGATGAAGAGGATGTAACCAGAATTGCAATAGTCGGACGCCCCAATGTGGGCAAGTCATCATTTATAAACAAGCTTATTGGCGAGGAAAGGCTGATTGTGACACCCATAGCCGGAACCACCAGAGATGCGGTTGATACGCCTTTTGAGTTTGAAGGTAAGAGCTATGTTCTGGTTGATACTGCCGGACTGCGCCGGCAATATAAAGTTCACGATGACATCGAATTTTACACCAGTATCAGAACCACCCGGGCAATTGAAAACTGCAACGTGGCTATTGTACTGATTGATGCGGTTGAGGGCGTGACAACTCAAGATTTAAGAATACTCGACCAGGTCCTGACCAATCGCCGCCCGGTTGTAATTGCAGTTAATAAGTGGGATTTGATAGAAAAAGATTCCAAAACCGCTGATGAATTTACTGTAGAAATAAAAGACGTTCTGGCTAATCATGCCTATGCCCCTTTAATTTATATTTCAGCATTATCAGGACAGCGGCTGGAAAAAACAATTAAGATTGCCACCGAAGTTTACCATAACTCATGCCAGAGAGTGACGACTTCACAGTTAAACGAGTTCTTAGAAGATGTCGTCAGGCGAAAGCATCCGCCGGCCAGGAATGGCAAGTATATCAAGCTTCTATATGCTACCCAGACCGAATCTCAGCCGCCCACTTTTGTCTTTTTCTCTAATCTCCCAAAACTGATTGACAAATCTTATATCAGCTATATTTCCAATCAGCTGCGCCAGAAATTCAGTTTTGAAGGTGTACCGATACGCCTCAAGTTTAGAAAAAAATAGCTGTTCTTTTCTCAAATAACTGTTTATTAACAATTTCCAGAATCAAACCGATAATCAGGACAATTATGCCATTAACAGCTACAAGTCTCAGTAATCTGGAAAGTCTCGAAAAGAAGCTGGAATCCCAAAAAGCCGAGCTTCGTGACCTGGCCACTATGGGCACAGTTATCACTTCAATTCATGATATTGATGCCATTCTGTCGGTTGTAATGGATATGGCTGTCGGACTGGTTAACGGCGAAGTAGGTATGATTCTATTAGAAGAAAATTCACAGCTAGTCTCCAGAATTTCCTGGGGTGTCAGTGAAAGCTTTGTGCGGTCGCTGGTTTACGAAGACGAAACTGACCTGGTTACTTATTGTTTCGATAATCAAAAAACTGCAATTCTAAATAATCTGCATCTAAACTGCGAACAAAGTATTAGAGTAGATTCTGTCATTTGTGCTCCTATTAAGACTTCTGAAAAGTGCTATGGCGTTATAGTAATTATCAACAGGCAGGACAGTACTGGTTTTAAAAAAGAAGATCTTGAGATACTTCAAATGCTTATAAATTTTGTGGCAGTAGCAATTGACAATTCGAATCTGCTGAAAGAAAAGCTGATAAAACAAAAAATCGAGCAGGAGATTGCCATAGCCCGCCAGGTACAAAAAACTATTTTACCGGAAAACATTGATTGCATAGCAGGTGTAGAAATAGGAGCTGAATATGTACCGGCCAAAGATGTAGGCGGTGATTTCTATGATGTCATCAGGACAAATAATGAACAGTTTGTAGTTGTCCTCGGAGACGTCTCAAACAAGGGCATACCGGCAGCTTTAGTTATGTCCGCAGCCAGCGGAATTATTAAATCAGTTTTAGATTCCGAACCGGATGTTGAAATGTCATTGTTGGCCGAAAAGGTTAATAATATCCTGGCCAAGGGAATTATCAAAGACAGGGAGACGTTTGTGACTCTGTTTTTTGCCAGATTTGACTTAAAGGCAAAAGAGCTCAGCTATTGTAATGCCGGTCATTTGCCCGGGCTGTTTGCGACCCCTGACAGCAAAGAAATCATAAAGCTGTCAAAAGGCGGAACCTTAATCGGCCAATTTCCAGAAACTAAATATAATATGGGTAAAGTGCCGCTGCTAACCGGCAGCAGACTTTTTCTTTTCACGGATGGTCTGACGGAGTCGGTCGATTCGAATATGAATCTTTTCGGAATGGACAGAACTGAAGAATTATTCAAAAAGGAATTAAAACTGGAACCGCAGCAATTTTGCCGGAAAGTCAAAAACAGAATAGATGAGTATTCTATTGGCTCAGAGATAGAGTACATGGATGATTTTACTCTGCTGCAAATAAAGGTAAACTGATGTCTTTCAAGAGGACTTTCCAATATCCCTCAAATCCGGAGTCAAGCGAGCAGATGCTTGACGACTTAAACGATCTCCTGGATATAAGGGAAATTTCTCCGCAGGAGAAATACTCGTTTCTGCTGGCCATCTCAGAGGCCTTTACTAACGCCATAATACACGGCAACCGATGTAATCCGGAAAAATCAGTAAAATTAACGGTTTCAGTAAATGAAAATGAGTTGTCTGCCGATATTGAAGACGAGGGTCAGGGTGGTCTGAAAAAAATAAATAAGAGGCAGCCCTCGGAGCCATTTGATGAAGGCGGACGGGGCATCGACCTGATTGAGCATTATGCCACAGCAGTGGGCTATTCAGAATCGTCGGCAGGAGGCTTAAAAGTAAGCATAAAGGTACTTCGCCAAAAAGGAGTGCTAAAATAAGAACCGGGGCCGGAGGGAAATATGAATATAGATGTGAGAGAAGAAAGCGGTGCCAAAATACTTGCTCTGAACGGACGGCTTGAGTTGACAACTGGAAAAGAACTTAAGGAAAAAATAAAAGTGTTTTGCGATTCGGGAACAACCAGAATCCATCTCAATATGGAACAGGTAGAATTTATCAATAGCTCCGGGCTGGGAGCTTTAATATCTGCCATGAAGGAAATTCGACTTGTAAAGGGGAGGCTGACTTTGTCCAATTTAGCGCCATACGTTCAGGAGATTTTTGATATTACTCAATTAGCACACATTTTCGAAATTTTTGAAACTGAACAAGCCGCCTTTGCCTCTTCGGAGTCTGTCACGGTCAGCCAAAGATAGCCAGCAGCTGTGACAATAAATCAAATGGAACAGCCGTCGATACTTGTAGTAGATGACGAATTATTGATTCGTGACCTTTTGTATGATTTCTTTCAGCAGCAGGGTTGGACTATATCCGTTGCAGACAACGGTGAAAGAGCTCTCGAAATATTGAGAGCAAGAAAAATTGACATTGTATTGACCGACATAAAAATGCCGCAGATTGACGGTCTTACATTGACCTCGCAGGTCCGGGCCAAATATCCAGATATGCCGGTCGTTCTTATGACCGGTTATCCCTCGGTTGAGACCGCCGTTGAAG
>JADFLZ010000104.1 GCA_022564135.1 Candidatus Zixiibacteriota bacterium | reverse complement strand
TTTATCCAGAGCGGCAGCTATAACATCACCTTCTATGCCAATGACGGCTTCCTGAGCGACTCCGAAATAGTCACCATCACCGTCAACGAAGCCGGCAACCAAAACCCGGTACTGGCCACCATCGGACAACAGACAGTTCTTGAGGGAGCAAATCTTAATTTTGGAATTTCAGCAACCGATGCCGACAGTACTTTCCCTCTCTTAACAGCTACTGATCTTCCTATCGGAGCAACTTTTGTAGACAACGGCGACGGTACAGGAGTATTCGACTGGACGCCGGCATTCATCCAGGATGGAACCTATTTTGTATTCTTCTTCGCAGCAGACAGCTTGGCATCGGACAGCGAAATTGTCAGAATTACAGTCAACGAAGCTGGCAATCAGCTGCCGGTACTATCTGTAATAGGAAGCCAAAGTACAACCGAGGGGATCAACTTAAGCTTTGCAGTTTCAGCAGTTGACCCCGACAGCACTATCCCGGCTCTCTCGACCTCAAGCCTGCCAACCGGCGCGGTCTTCGTAGACAACGGTGATGGCAGCGGTAGTTTCAGCTGGACGCCTGGATTTGATCAATCAGGAATTTATAACTTAACCTTCTTTGCCTCCGATGGAGCTGCCAAAGATAGTGAGATAGTCACTATTACAATAAGCGACGGTGGCAACCAGACGCCTGTTCTGGCAGCTATCGGCGCGCAAGCTGTTGTTGAAGGCAATAATCTGAACTTTGCTGTCAGCGCTACAGATATTGATGCTACAATTCCGGTCCTGACAACTTCAACTTTGCCTGCTGGTGCATCATTTACAGACAACACCAACGGCACCGGAACATTTGACTGGACGCCGGCTTTTATTCAGAGCGGCTCATACAATATTACATTCTATGCCAGTGACGGGTTCCTGATTGACAGCGAAGTGGTTACTATAACTGTCACCGAAGCCGGTAACCAGACGCCAATACTTGCAGCAATTGGCGCTCAGACAACAAACGAAGGTGACTTGCTGACAATTTTCATATCAGCAGTAGACCCAGACAGTACCACACCGGTATTGATAACATCTACTTTGCCGAGCGGGGCAACTTTCACAGACAACGGCAACGGCAGCGGTACTTTCAGTTGGACACCAAACTTTATTCAATCCGGCATTTACAATATCAAATTCTTTGCCAGAGATGCTTCCAATGCAGTCGATAGTGAAGTGGTGACCATCACAGTCGGTGAATCCGGCAACCAGCCGCCAGTTCTCGATTCAATTGGCGCCCAGACAACAACTGAAAACGTATCATTAAGCTTTGCCTTAACGGCCACCGACCCCGAAGGCATCACCCCGACAATTACGTCTTCGTCATTACCGGCCGGAGCAGCCTTTGTAGACAATGGTGACGGCACGGCCAATTTTGACTGGACTCCTACCTTCCTGCAAAGCGGCATTTATGTTGTAACATTCTTTACCAGCGACGGCATTTTGTCAGACACAGAGGCTGTTGTAATTACTGTCATTGAAGCCGGCAACCAGCTGCCTCTGCTCGATCCTATTTCCGACACTTCTTTGACAGAGGGAATAGCTTTTGTACTGGCAGTAACTGCGTCAGATGCCGAAAGCATTCCAACTCTGACAATTTCAACACTACCGACAGGTGCAGTTTATACTGATAACGGTGACGGCACAGCTGACTTCAGCTGGACTCCCGACTTTACCCAGAGTGGGACGTACAACGTCACTTTCTATGCCACCGATGACTCTCTCGCAATAGATAGCAGCCTCATCATACTAACTGTCAATGACGGCGGTAACCAGTCACCGGTTCTGAATCCAATCGGTGCTCAGGCAGTTGCCGAAGGGATCACCCTAAACTTTGGCTTCAGTGCTTCTGACCCCGAAGGTTTTACTCCGGTTCTTTCCGCCACAAACTTACCTGCCGGGGCTTCTATTATAGACAGTGGCAACGGAGCTGGAAGTTTCTCATGGACACCGGATTTCAACCAGAGCGGGACATATAATGTCACTTTTTACGCTACCGACGACTCAGCTGCAGTTGACAGCGAAATAGTAACTATTACAGTCATCGAAGCCGGCAACCAGGCGCCGGTGCTGGCCACTATTGGAGGGCAGTCAACAGCGGAAGGCATACAGTTGCTCTTTGGAGTTTCTTCAACCGGCGGTGAAGGCATTGCATCACTGACAACATCTGCTCTGCCTGCCGGCGCCACCTTTGTCGATAGCGGCAACGGCAGCGGTTCGTTTGACTGGACACCAAATTTTGTACAGTCCGGTATATATAATGTCACTTTCTATGCTACCGATGATTTATTGGAGGTAGACAGCGAAGTGGTAGAAATCACAGTTAATGAGGTCGGCAACCAGCTGCCGATTTTGGCCGCTGTTGGTTCGCAGTCGATTCTTGAAGGTGTCAAGCTGCTGTTTGCAGTCACAGCAACAGATGGTGAGAGCGTTCCTGTACTGACAACCTCGGCATTGCCTGCTGGCGCAAATTTTGTAGACAGCGGCAATGGAGCAGCGTCATTTAGCTGGACGCCGAACTTCCTGCAGTCGGGCATATATAGTGTCACTTTCTATGCTACCGATGATTCACTTGCGGTAGACTCAGAAGTTGTAACGATAACAGTTATTGAAGCAGGTAACCAGGCTCCTTTGTTAGCAGCCATTGGCGCGCAAAGTACTCCTGAGGGTTTCAACTTACTATTCGCAGTATCGGCTGTGGATGTTGAAAGTGTTCCGTCTTTGACAACTTCGGCGCTGCCAGCCGGGGCAACTTTTGTAGACAGCGGTAACGGCACCGGATCTTTTGACTGGACACCAAGTTTTGTACAATCAGGAATATACAATGTCACATTCTATGCGACGGATGACAGCCTGGCTGTTGACTCTGAAGTTGTAACGATTACTGTCAACGATGGCGGCAACCAGTTGCCTGAATTGACTTTTATCGGCGCCCAATTTACCCCTGAAAATGTACTACTGACCTTTGGCGTGACTGCAACAGATGTTGAGAGCATTCCAAATTTGACCACTTCAGCTTTGCCTGCCGGAGCTTTATTCGTCGATAGCGGAAACGGCAGCGGAGCATTTAATTGGACGCCAAGCTTCCTCCAATCAGGTGTATACAATATTACTTTCTATGCCACCGATAATTCGCTGGCAGTAGACAGTGAAATCGTTACAATTACAGTAACAGATCTAGGCAACCAGATTCCTGTCTTGGCTGCAATAGGTGCGCAGACAGCGACTGAAGGCATCCAGCTGGCATTTGCTATATCCGCTACTGATGGCGAAGGCATACCGACTTTAACTACTTCAACTTTACCCGCCGGCGCTACCTTTGTAGATAGTGCAAATGGTAAAGGAAGCTTTGTCTGGACTCCGAACTTTGTCCAGTCGGGAGTATACAACCTGACATTCTACGCCACTGACGACTCACTGGCAGTCGACAGCGAAGTGGTGACTATTACAGTTAGCGAAGTTGGCAACCAGCAGCCTCTGCTTGATTCTATTGGCGCTCAAGTCACTACCGAAGGAATTGCAGTAAGCTTTAGTATCTCTTCCTTTGATGCCGAAAGCATTCCATCTCTGACAACATCTACTCTTCCGGCAGGTGTGCTATTTGTAGACAGTGGCAACGGCTCAGGTTCGTTTGACTGGACGCCCAACTTCCTGCAGTCAGGCATATATAACATAACTTTTTACGCTACCGATGATTCGCTGGCCGTAGACAGCGAAGTGGTTACCATCACAGTCAATGATGCCGGCAACCAGTCTCCTCTGCTTGATTCGATTGGCGCGCAGTCAACTTCAGAGGGTCTGCAGCTGCTATTTGCAGTCACCGCCTCCGATGGCGAAAGCATTCCTGTTTTAACAACCTCAGCACTTCCAAGCGGAGCTGTCTTTGTCGACAGCGGCAACGGTAGTGCCTCATTTGATTGGCTGCCCGATTTCACACAGGCAGGAATTTATAATGTTACCTTCTACGCCACCGATGATTCGGCAATTGTTGACAGCGAGTTGATAGCCATAACAGTAACAGAATCCGGTAACCCTCCAGTACTTGATCCAATTTCAGATACAACGGTCACTGAGGCGGTGCTATTAGTATTTACTGTTACTGCCTCCGATCCCGACAGTACCTTTCCGACTCTGAGCACATCGGTACTGCCTGCCGGAGCAACATTTGTCGATAGTGGCAACGGCATCGGAGAGTTCAGCTGGACACCGAACTACTTACAAAATGGAATATACCAAATTACTTTTTACGCAACTGACGGGCTAAGCACTGACAGTCAAATTGTAATGATCACAGTTCTTGATCTTGGCAACCAGACACCGGTTATAGATTCGATAGGGGACAGGACAGTTGCCGAAGGTGCGAATCTGGCTATTATCGTCACAGCCTCTGACGGCGAAAGCATTCCTGTCTTAACAACGACCGCTCTCCCGACAGGTGCAACTTTCGTCGACAGTGCCAATGGCAGCGGCTATTTTGACTGGACTCCTGGATTTACACAGGCCGGCTTATATCCGATTACTTTCTACGCCACTGATGATTCCACAGCTGTAGACAGCCAGCTTATTACGATTACAGTTACCGAGTCTGGTGACCAGCCGCCTGTTTTTGATTCTATAGCCGACTTTACGACTACCGAGCTGGACACCTTGATATTCACAGTTAGGGCGATTGACCCGGAAAGCACAGCGATATCTCTGACAGTTATTACCAACTTGGCAAGTTTTACTTTCGTAGATAGCGGCAACGGAGTTGGTGTACTGACTTACATTCCATCGCTGTTCGATGCCGGTATAGACACCGTCAAATTCCTGGCTACTGATTCCGGAAGTCCGCCCAGAACGACAACTATTATCTCGGTAATCACGACAATTGAAAACAACCAGCCGCCGGTTTTTGATTCTGCCGGTCCTTATGCGGTCGAAGTAAACGATACCCTGATTTTCACGGTTTTTGCTGCAGACTCCACAGACCAGGATACTGCGCATTCAGTCTTTTTGACGACAACAGGCTTGCCCGCCAACGCCAGTTTTACTGACAACGGTGACAATACCGGTACCTTTATATTTACACCTGTACCGGGACAGGAGGGTTATGATACGCTGGGATTCTTGGCAACGGATGAGGGAACGCCTGCCCTTTCAGGTTTATTGGATGTGGAAATAAGGGTGGTTGGCGTAAACGTTCCACCGGTTCTTAATCCAATCGGAGCGCAGAGCGTAAAAGAGGGAGACCTCTTGACAATTAACCTCTCAGGTTACGACCCCGATTCTACTATGATTCCATTCTTCTCCGTAGATTCTTCCAATCTGACGGGAGAGATAACGTTTGTGGACAGCGGCAACGGAACTGCTGTATTCACCTATATACCAACTTTCCTTGAGTCCGGTCTTCTGAGTGTTACTTTCAAAATACACGACGGCATAAATTTCGACAAAGAAGATGTCATCATTCAGGTCTCTGATTTTGGTAACAGACTGCCTCTTTATGATTCCATTCCGAGTCCGTCGGTTGCCGAAGGAGACTCTTTAGTTGTTTTCCTGACAGCCTACGACCCTGATAACGGTCCGGTTGTGCTTTCTGTTGACGAGGCTGCTACTCCTCTACCGCCAAACTTCATCTTCACCGATAGCGGCGGTGGTCTGGCTACTTTGGAATTGTATCCGATATTTAATCAGGCAGGTAACTACGCGATTGATCTGATTGTAGTTGATGACAGTTCAACAGCTGATACTTTCTCAATGATTGTACAAATTATCGAAGCTGGCCCGCAGCCGCCTGTACTCGACAGCATATCAGACTTCTCAGTTGATGAGACAAGCAACCTCACTTTCACTATTACAACATCTGATATTGATTCAGTTCCGCCGATTCTGTCAACTTCCGCCCTGCCCGGAAGTTCCAGCTTTACTGATAATGGAGATTACACAGGAACCTTTAGCTGGACCCCCACTAATGATGACTCTGGCTCCTACAAAATTACTTTCTATGCTACTGATGCTGATCCGGCAACCACCATGGTAGATTCGCAGGAAATAACAATTGTTGTCAACGATGTAAATAGGCCCCCATTCTTAAATTTGCCAGCTCCTTCAAATACCATGAACGAGTTTGATACTCTAACTCTCTACTTTACCGCCTTTGATCAGGATGGCTCAACCCCCAGCATTAGAGTTACATTATCTGGTGCCGATACAATGGCCACCAACATGACATTCTTTGATTCCGGTAATGGAGCCGGTGTCTTTACATTCATACCCGATCACACCCAGGGCAACGACGACCCAACATCTTTCAACTACATAGTTACTGCTATTGATGAATTTGATTCCACTCTAACACAATCCAGCGGAACACGCACAATACGAGTGAGCAATGTCAATGTTACGCCTACTTTGAGTTTCCTTGACGGGGCAGGTCCTTTCGATATTGTCGAAGGTGAAGCTCTGAGCTTCAGAGTGCTGGCCGAAGATATTGACGGGACTATAACTTCGCTGGATGTTACCAATTTACCTGCTGGCGCAACTTTTTCCGGACCGGCTGATTTCTTCAAAACTTTGACCTGGACGCCTCTTTTCAATCAAGCCGGCACCTATAACGTAAAGTTCAGTACCAGCGATGACGATTTGGCCGGTGTCAATCAGACAGTTAAAATAAATGTGGCCGAATTTGGCAACCACGCTCCATCGTTCACAACAACCTTACCTGATACAATTGAATTCTTTGTTGGAGTAGCTGGAAATATTGTTGTCAAAGCTCAGGACCTCGACTTTGACAATATTACAATCTTATTAGACTTAGGTCCCTTAAGCAGCACATTTGTAGACTCTGGCAACGGCACAGGTGTGCACTCTTTCTTGCCTGACTCATCCTTAATAGACTCTGTTATTCCTGTCAGATTCATAGTAACGGATATCCCTGCCGGCCTAACTGATACACTGACAACATCTTACTGGGTCAGAAGTTTCCTCAGAGGAGACCTGGATGGCAGCGGTTACTATTCCTTCAACGACGTTGTAATCCTGAGCAACTATTTATTTAGAGGTGGTCCTGAGCCAGATCCTCTCGAAGTCGGAGACGTTGATGCTAGTGGAGCGATAAATGTTGCCGACCTGTCTTACCTGATTAACTATATCTATCGAGGCGGCCCGGCTCCTCCGCAATAGTTGCGTCCAAAGCTCCAAGCGATAGGCCCAAAACCCTTGATTGGTAAGGTTTTTCGACAAAGATCGCTGCCATGCGAGCAGACAGGAAAGCATTAAAAATTGGGAAATTCTCTTGACAATATCCGTGCTCTTCCATAATTTAGATTGACCCATTACTGGGGAAGTCGGTCTGTACTTGGCCATTTCTCAGGTAGGAATGTGGTAAGTTTT
>JADFLZ010000103.1 GCA_022564135.1 Candidatus Zixiibacteriota bacterium | reverse complement strand
TATATGGATGAGACTATTTCATTCGCCAGAGAAAAAGGCTATGTCACCACCATGTTCGGACGCAGGCGCTTGATTCCTCAGATTAACGACAAAAATTACGTTGTCAGACAGAACGCCGAGCGAGTAGCGATCAACACGCCCTTACAGGGAACTGCCGCCGAAATCATCAAAATCGCAATGATAAAGATTTACAAAAAAATGGCCGGAATGAAATCAAAGATGGTTCTTCAGGTTCACGACGAACTCATTTTTGACACTCATAAAGACGAACTGGAGGCATTACAGCCTTTGGTCAAAGCCGAGATGGAAAAGGCAGTTAAACTAAAAGTACCGGTAGTAGTAGACACCGGCTTTGGTAACAACTGGCTGGACGCCAAATAATAGAGGAACATTTATCCATTATAAATTGTTTCTTTTATGATGACCAGACGCAAATTTACAAGGCACTTTACTGAATTATCTCTGACACTCGTCTTCTGCTTAACAGTTCTCCAGAGCTGCAGCGAAAAAGAAATTGTAATTACGATGGACGAGCCCGAGAGCACGGCCATCCGAGTACCGGCAGACTTACCTACCATCCAGGCGGCCGTCACTGCTGCAGGCAACGGGGATACGATTCTGGTAGCACCGGGAATTTACAGAGGCGAAGGCAACAGAGATATTATCATTGAAGGCAAATCTGTGGTTATCATCGCCGAGCAAGACGCCTCTTCAACAGTAATTGATTGTGAGGGCAATGAAAATGAGCCTCACCGCGCCTTCCTAATAAGAAATCAGGCCAGCTCAAATACGATTATAGAAGGATTCACAATCCGAGGAGGCTATAATACATCTGGCGCTGCCATATATTGCACCTCTGCTTCGCCCACATTTAAGTTTTGCATATTCTATGGCAATCAGTCGACCTTAAGCGGCGGTGCCATCCGCTGTAAGAATTCCTCGCCTTCACTAATCAACTGCACTTTCGTGGCCAACGCTGCCAAAACCGGCGGGGCAATTTTCGGACTGGCTTCGTCATCACCATATCTTGAAAACTGCATAATTGCTTTTTCAGACAGTGGTGAGTCGATTGCGACTGCCGATGGCAGCAGCCAGCCGTTACTTTCCTGCTGTAATATATTTGGCAATGCCGGCGGCGACTGGGAGAGAGCAATATCAGACCAGGCTAATTCCGAAGGTAACCTGTCTGTTGATCCTCAATTTTGTGACCCTGACAATTTAATTTTTTCATTGAAAACCAGCTCCCCTTGTGCACCGGATAACAATAGCTGCGGCAGGCTAATCGGTGCCTTAGCTGTTGAATGCAACTAAACTACCGGCGACAGACACAATTATCTTGCCTCTAAGTTATCAGCAAACTAACTTGGCCTTTCTTGAGACTATGGCAATGCGAAACAGCTACTGAAAGGATATAAGTAAGCATGTTTGATTCCTGGCGCGGATTTAGCGAAGAAAAACTCTCAGACGAATGGCACCAAAAACTGACCGAAATGGGTCGCATCGCGCGGGGTCATATTCTCAAAATGACGACGTTGGCGGCTTCCGGACACCCCGGCGGCTCAATCTCATCGATAGAAATCTACTTAATGCTTTACTTTATGTCACGGGTAGACCCCAAACAACCTCATAGAGATGACCGCGACCGCATTCTGATATCACACGGCCACACTTCGCCGGGAGCCTACACAGCTCTGGCAGCAGCCGGATTTTTCCCGATAGAGCCTGTGCTGCACGGCTTCAGACAGGCCGGCTCGCCTTATGAAGGGCATGTAGAGCGTTCAGTTCCGGGCATAGAATGGGATACCGGAAATTTAGGGCAGGGCTTATCTGCCGGCATCGGCAAAGCTCTTTATTCAAAATTGTCCGGCCAGAATTTCCATACTTTTGTTTTCATGAGCGATGGTGAGCAGCAAAAAGGTCAGGTCTCCGAAGGCCGCCGCTTTGTGGCCAAATTCAAACTGCCGCGCCTGACTGTAATAATAGACAGAAACCGGCTTCAGATTTCAGGTGACACCGAAGATATAATGCCTCAGGATATTGCTGCCGAATGGCAGTCAAACGGCTGGGAAGTTATGGAAATCGATGGTCACGATCTTAACCAAATCTATGATGCACTTAGGAAAGGCTATAACAACAGCGGCAAACCTCTGGTTATAATAGCCAAAACGATTATGGGTCAGGGCATTTCGTTTATGGAAAACGAAGAATGCTACCACGGTGCGGCTCTCAAGCCTGACCAGCTAAGCGCTGCCTTAAAAGAACTAAATCTTGATGACTCCGATATGGAAGAGCTGAAGCAAAAACGTCAGAATGGCCCGCCGCCTGATTTCCCGCTACCGCCATCGATGTTTCCTGAAGTCAACCCGGGGGAAACTATCACTTATGCTACTGATAAAAAACTCGATAACCGTTCGGCTTTCGGCAATGCACTTTTGTCTGTCGGAGAAGCTAACCTCGGTAAAGATAAATTGGCGATGGCTGTCTTTGACTGCGATTTGTCGGTCTCTGTTAAGACTAAAGTGTTTGGTGAATCATTCCCGGATAATTTTTTCCAGTGCGGAGTATCTGAGCATAACACAGCAGCTTTGGCCGGCTCGCTGTCTGCTGAAAAAGCACTTTCTATCTGGGCCGATTTTGCCGCATTCGGTGTCGATGAATGCTACAACCAGGCCCGCTTAAGCGACATCAATCATGCCAATATGAAAATGTTCTGCACTCATACCGGAGTAAATGTCGGCGAAGATGGCAAGACCCACCAGTGCATCGATTACTTTGCGCTGCTTAATTCTACCTTTGGCTGGAAAGTCTTTACACCGGCCGACCCCAACCAGACCGACAGAATCGTGCGCTATGTGCTGACCCATCCCGGCAATCACGCCGTACTTATGGGGCGCGCTGTCAATCCGATTATTACAGACGAATCCGGTCAGCCGTTCTTCGGCGACGATTATGATTATGAATATGGCCGCATGGACAAAATCCGCACAGGAGAAAATCTGGTGCTTGTCGCAGCCGGCAATATGCTGGGGGTAGCATTTAAGAGCTATCAGCAGTTAGAATCAGAGAATATAAATATATCGCTGTTTAATATTTCTGACTGGTCTGATTTGCATCCTGACGACATCAAAACAATCGGCTCTTATCCGCGGGTCATCGTACTTGAAGACCACAATGTTAAAACAGGACTGGGCACCGCTATTGCCTCGGCAATTTTTGATAGCGGGCTTACTCCGAAGCTGACCAAAATCGGCGTCACTGATTATGCTTCTTCAGGCAAGACGGACGAACTTTATAAACTGCTGGGAATGGATGCTGAATCTGTGGCCACTACCGTGCGAACATTATTAAAAGCTGACGGTATAGCCGCCAGCTGAAGAAAAATCAAATGCTGATAGGCATCACCGGACAGATTGGCGCCGGTAAAACTACTGCCGCTGATATTCTAAAAACAATGGGTGCGGTTGTTATTGATGCCGATAAGATCGGTCGCAAAGTTGTTGAGACTAATCCTAAGCTGATTCAAAAGCTTGCCCGGGCTTTCGGTCCTCAGATTCTTACTCCAGCGGGGAACCTGCGCCGAAAAAAAACTGCTGAGATAGCTTTTTCAACTGAGAAAAACAGAAACTTACTGAACAGCCTGGTTCATCCATATCTCTTAAGAGAACTCAGGCAACAGGTCAGAATATATCTCGCTCAGAAAAAAGTAGTCGTTATAGACGCAGCGCTGCTGCTCGACTGGAAGCTCGATAATCTGGTTGATGTGACACTCGTTATTGGCTGCTCCCAAGAAAAACGCCTGGCAAGGCTTATAAAAAGAGGCCTCAGCAAATCCGACGCTTTAGCCAGAATGAAAAGCCAGCTGCCCTTTAGGGATTATCAAAAAGGCGCCGACAGAATAATCTTAAATAGCTCCACAAAAGCCGCTTTTAAAAGAAAAGTCCAGAAATGGGCAGACAGTTTTTTTGACTAAAAAATTAAATACTGAACATTAAGCGAACAGGTCGAACGGCTGCATATTATCTTTTTGATTCTTTATCAGCAGCTGATAGACATGCCAGGCCGTTACCAAATCCTGAATAGCCAATCCGGTAGAATCAAATACGGTGATATCGTCATCGGAGCTGCGGATTTTACTGTGCTCGGCAATAACTTTGCCAAGTTCTCCGGCCAGGTCGCTTTGTTTGAGCTGCTTGTTAGCCAGCGGCACGTTAATCTCGCCCGAATGCGAGGCCTGCGCCCAGTCGTCAATTACTACTTTACTTACTTTCAGAAGCTCGTGATCCAGTTCCTGTTTACCTTTGGCATCGGCTCCGATAGCATTGATATGGGCACCTTTGGGAACGTCATCTTTCATTACAATCGGCTTACGGGTAGAGGTGGTCGTATTTATAATATCAGCATTCTGGCAGGCTTCGTTGATAGAATCTGCTACTGTGCATTCCAGTCCGAATTTTTCACTGCAGATTTTGGCAAATTCCTGAGCGCGCTCTTTATCAATATCAAAAGTTGAGGCTTTGCTGAGTTCCGGTCTGGCAATCATAACAGCTTCAAGCTGGGTCTCCGCCTGCATACCGGCGCCTATGAAGACTACCTTGTCACATTTTGATTTGGCCAGATACTTGGCGGCAATACCGCCCGCCGCACCTGTACGCATATTGGTAATGTGAGTGCCGTCCATCACAGCCAGAGGAAAACCGGTCTTGGGGTCAATCAATAAAATCGTTGCCATTACAGTCGGCAGACCGGCGTTGTGATTATCGGGATGAACGTTTACGGCTTTGATTCCGGCGGCGCCCAGGTCACGAATATAAGCCGGCATACAGCGCAAATCGCCGAAGTAATCCTCGAAATAAAGATACGATTTAGACGGCATCTGTACCTGACCTTCGCCGTAATAGCGAAAGGCGCTCTCGGTCGCTTCCATGCAGTCTTTCATTGTCAAAACTTTAACTATCTCAGATTTTTTTATTAAAAATGTGTCCACTTCAGACTGCCTCCGAAAAATGTTTGTAACCTCAATATTTTAGAATTTGAGGATAATCTCTGGCAGCTCGAATGTCAATCTTCCCTTGCCTTTTTGTTGCTTAGGGCGGCGCTGTCACTTAATTTTTAACAGTGAAATATGCCACAGTCAGAACCAATCTATTGGATCTCTGGATGGAGCCGCGCTATAATTGCGAAAGGGCCAGCCAGCTGTTGTTTTTGGAGCCCTTAAAAACAGGCAAAACAAGTGGCGATTATATCCGGGTCGAGCAGGCCGATGGCTACTCCGGCTGGGCGGATATCAGCTTTCTAAAAGAGCTTTCTGCGGCCGAATATGAAAATCAGATAAAGTCGGCCAATGCTGTTGTTTCGACTTTTGATGCCAGGCTAATCGACAATAAAAACAGGCCAATTCTGCCGCACTTTCTCTACTACGGCACCAGGTTGAAAGTTACGGCAACATTAGCCGGCAGCTACCGCCTCAAGCATCCCTCGGGAAAATCGGCCTATATCAAGCGAAACCAGCTCAGGCCGATAAAGAAGAAAGCAACTGTCACCGCTAAGAAACTGGTCAAAGAGGCATCCAAATGGCTGGGAGTACCCTACCTTTGGGGGGGCATGACCCCGGCCGGATTTGATTGTTCTGGCTTTCTGAAACAGATTTTCGGGCAGTTTAATATCGTTCTGCCACGGGATACCAAAGACCAGATTTTGGCAGGCGATAAAGTAGAGAGACAGAGTATAAAGACTGGTGACTTGATCTTTTTCAAAAGGCATGTCGGTATGGCCATTACAAAAGAGAAACTGATTCACTGCTCAGTTGGTTCAGCCGGGGTGGCGATTGAATCAATAGAGTCCGGTCAGCCGGATTACAGACAGGATTTGGACAGAGACTTTGCCGAAGCAAGGAGAATTATATAGTGCAGCTTGATGCCGTAAGAATTTCAGTTCCTTTCAAGAAAACATTCACCGTCTCAAAGGGCTCGGCAACAGTCAAAACAAACGTCCTGGCAGTGATGAATAATCGATACAACGGTGAAGCCTCCGGTTCGATACACGCCGGGCCGCCTGTTGAGGAAATTGAAAGAGACTTAAATAAGGGCCTGAAGCTGCTGGCAAAAGTAAGCGAAATTACGATTGAGACAATGGCTGAAATCCAGACCTGGAAAATAAACAATACCGCCCGCTCGGCAATTACAGCCATGCTCCTGCATTTTCTCTCAGGTGAATCAAAAAGATACCCCTGGGAACTCTTATCAATGGCGACTCCGGTCGGTATAAAAAGCTCTTTTACCATTGGCATAGAAGATACCGAGAGCATGATTAAGTCTATCAAATCCTGCGAAAACCCGATTATCAAAATCAAAATGGGTCACGAGGATGATGTCTTGATTCTCGATTCTCTTGACGAATTAGTCGGCAAAGAAATCAGAGTTGATGCCAATGGCGGCTGGTCTCTGGAAAAAGCCGAAGAAATGATAATGCACCTGTCGCGCAAAGGCGTCACAGTAATTGAGCAGCCGACAACAGCAGAGTATTTCAAAGAGTGGCAGCATATAAAAGGCAAAAACGAATCAGTCGAATTGATTGCAGACGAAGGTCTGAATTCTCTGGATGACTACCGGCAATACGCAGACTATATTGACGGCGTTAATATTAAGATGGAAAAGTGCGGGGGAGTACTAAAGGGAATAGAAATCGCCCGTGCTGCCCAGGAACAAAACAAAAAAGTCATGCTCGGCTGTATGGTCGAATCATCGATTGGCATATCCCAGTCGATCTATATGTCAAGTGTCGCCGATTACTTTGATCTCGACGGACCCTTGCTTTTAGAAGATGATATTGCCGACGGAATTCGTTACGACAGGGAGTCAATTGAGGTCGACCGGGAAATTATCGGCGGCCCCAAATTAAAACGAAATGTCATTGAAAAGTATATTCAGGAATAGTATTGCAGTTGCGCTTTCTTGTGGATTGATTCTAACCCCGCTCAATTCTGCCTTAGCCCAATCCGATGATGCTTTAAAAAGGCACGCTGCGAACAAAATAAAAGTGATTTACCCAAAAGCTGGTCAGACAGTAACAGCCACAGATTCAACTTTCATATTTGGCCACATAGATGACCTCTCAAAAGAAGTAGAATACAAATTCTTCATAAACGGGCATCGTGTCAAACTCTATTCAAAAGGTTCATTCTTAGCCTACATTCCAGTCGAGCCCGACAGCTTCGTTTTCAATTTAGAGTTACGATTTCTCCCTAAGAAAGGCCAGACGCCTTCGGGCATAAAGATTAGAGGCGGTAGAGCTTATATAGTCTCTGAAACTTGGTCACACAGACTAAAAGTTTACATACCGCCGCCACTGGGACGAATACCACTTGATACTATGATAATTAGCGGCGACTATAAACGACCACGTGGAAATATTACGCTGGCCGCGGGTGACGAACTAAGAGTCG
>JADFLZ010000102.1 GCA_022564135.1 Candidatus Zixiibacteriota bacterium | reverse complement strand
GCAGACGAACAGATGGAAAGCCAGACAACTTCTTTCTTGGTATAATTTTGCTGGAGAGTCTGCATGTTTTTTGAATTATAATGTTTGAGCACAAACGGGCACTGCAGATTTATCCATTCTAAGACAACCCACTGTCCTTTATAGTCAGACAATGCATGCTCTTTGCCAGTCGCACTGCTGAGCTTAAAATTTGGGGCAGGCTGACCTATCTGGGCAGTTATAGTAACTTCTACTTTTTCTTCTTTACTGTCTTGAGACAGCACAAAAACCGCAAAAACAAGCGATAACATTGCTGCCAGAATCGCTATTCCTGAAATCTTTTTCATTCTTTTTTCCTTTTTTAATTCCCGATTAAATTTTAACCACATAAATTGCGGGGTTTCAATTATGCAGTTTATTCTTAGTCTAAATAAAATTCTATATACTTAGTTTTTATCTAAGAGAACGTCAAATTTGATATTCGTTTTTATTGTTTTTGAGTCACCGTTTTTTCGCAGCACCAATATTCCTTTAAGTCTTTCCGGCGGAGTAACACCCAGCGGGTCACGTTCTATTTCGAGCACGTAACCAGATTCATCTTTTGAAAGTTGTTGAGCAGCAGCATTATTGATTAGCCCGTTAAATTTTGGGTAAAAAATGAGGCTGTCAATCTGCATTTTATCAGATAAATTTCGAGCGACCGAAATAAACAAAGTCTTTTTAGTCAGCTTAGAACTGACTCTGTAGGAGCTGTCTTGCTGAGGCGCATCTTTTCTGAATCTTTCGAACAGCTTAGCCCAATTTTTATTCGGCAGCGGACTGCCTTTTGTAACCTCTAACTCCAGAGACAATTTGGCCCCTCCCGGAATGCAGACTTCGCCGCAGACAACCCAGTCAGCGGCAGCTTCGATTCTGATCTCAGTTCCCGGTAAAACAGATTTCGGCGGGCTGATTTTAACCGGCAAAATTTTCTCGCCTTCATAGCCATAACCTACAAACGGAGAGAATATCAAACGATGAGGAACAGGCCACTCGATTTCTCCTGCTGTAAATCCTTCCGGAAGCTGCCAGGTAATAGTCGGGGCCAGCCCGAAATCTCCCGGATTTTGCCAGTTAATATGCCAGTCGTCATCCATCCTGAGCCTCAAGGCCACCCAAAACGGTTCACCCGGGGCTATAGAACTGATTTCAGATATAAGCTCAGCTTCCACATGCCCGGCCTGGACAGGCTTAGCCTGAGCAGAATTTCCAGATAAGAGTAAAGCTGCTAATATGTAAAGAATAGAAAATCTAATATTATGGTTCTCCAGTACCTGTAATTTCATCTCAAATCCTCTGCAAATGCTATATTTTGTCAAATATGTCCAGTAAAATTATTGAACCTTTTAATCCGCCAGTAGTTGCAATGCCCAAAGAGATTTTAGCCGCTAATAAAATATTCTTAATTCTGTGATACCCAATATGCCTGAAAAAGTAGTATATTGAAAACAATTTGATAGTTTTATCGTTTAAACATTTAATGCCGATTCATATTAAAAAAGATTTTAGAAAGTATAAGGGATTTTGAATAAATGAATAAACTACGCTTCACCGTAGCCATTGCCTTGCTGTTCTTCCTGTCTACTGCCTCTGCTCAGCAAAGGCCTCCAACCCTGGTGGTTACCGAAAAGGTAGAACGGCTTGATTTCCATGACCAGATAACTCTGGTCGGTCGTACTGAAGCTCTGTTTCAAAGCAGGGTAGTTTCAAAAGTATCGGCACAGGTCGTTTCAATAAGTGTGCTCGAAGGCAACCGTCTGAATAAAGGGGAAGCTCTGGTGCGGCTTGATACCACCCGAATAGCACTTTCATACAAGGCCAAAACGGCCGAAGCAAACCAGGCCAAAATAAATGCGGCGCTGATCGCTAAAATCGCCATAAGGGCGGAAGACCTCTATAGTAAGAATTTGCTTTCTGCACTGGCGATTGACTCTGCCCGGGCGATGGCCGCTATCGCCAACGAAAAATATAACCAGTTAAAATCAGAACAAGAGAAACTGGCGCTTGACCTGGCCGACTGCACCATACGGGCGCCGTTTTCCGGCTACACCGGCAACCAGCTGACGGCAGTTGGAGAATGGGTCGAAGAAGGCTCACCTGTTTTTGAGATGACTCAGCTTTCTAAAATTAAAATAAACCTCGACCTGCCAGAGCGATATTTTGGCCACCTGAAAACAGGAACCCAGGTTACAATATATACTTCAGCCAAAGAAAACGCTCCCATGACAGGAATAGTAACAGGCATAGCTCCGAATGCAACTTCGGCCACACACACTTTTCCGGTTATTGTCGCTGTAGATAACAGCCAGGGAATTTTGGGTGCCGGCATGCTGGTGCGCGCCACTCTTTCGCTTAATAAAACATTTTCAAGTCTGGCTGTTTCCAAAGATGCCATTGTAAGACAGGGCAATCAAACAATGATATACACTATCAACGATGGAAAAGCTGCCTCTATTTCAGTCTTAACATCGTCGACGAAGGGGCAAAAAATCGCAATTGAAGGGACCGGCTTGACCGAGGGCATGATAGTAGTAGTCAGAGGCAATGAAAGAATTTTCCCCGGAAGCCCGGTCAAAACTTCCGACAGTCCCCCGCCGCAATCAGTACCTGAGAACGGGCAGCAAGAAGACGATTCATAATTTTATATCCGGAAACTAATTAGATGAGCTTAATTAATTCTTCTATCAAATATCCTGTAACTGTTATTGTCGGAGTTCTCATTGCGGTTCTGGCCGGATTTGTGGCACTGAGTAAAGTGCCGGTACAGCTTACGCCAGAAGTTGAACGCCCGATTATAACAGTCACCTCTGTCTGGCCCGGTGCCTCCCCTGAAGAAATTGAAAAAGAAATTATCAACAAGCAGGAAGAATACCTCAAATCTATTGAGGGTGTGCTGCAGATGAATTCAGAATCAAGCGACGGTAACGGTGTTGTAACCATGGAATTTCCGGTCGGTACTGATATGTCGGCAGCGCTGGTGAGAGTTACCAATAAATTAAACGAAGTGCCATCCTATCCGCGGAATGCTGACCAGCCGATTGTAAGTTCCTCAGGCAGATTCGAGGGCGCCATTGCCTGGTTTGTAATTAAGTCCAACAACGACAGCGTCTATGTCCCCCAACTCTACAGCATGATTGATGATCTGGTCAAACCGCGCATGGAAAGAGTCAACGGGGTTTCGCGGATAAACCTGTTTGGCGGACTGGAGCGGGAACTTCACGTTACCTTTGACCCGGGACAGCTGGCCTCATCCGGTATTACCATTTCACAGCTCCAGAGCGCTCTGAGAGCAGAGAACAGAGATATATCTGCGGGAGATTTTAGCGAAGGCAAACGCCGCTATGTCGTCAGAACTATTTCCCGATATGACAGCGTTGAAGATGTCGAGCAGACTGTTATCACTGTCCGCAATAACGTGCCTATCAGAGTCGGCGATATCGCCAGCGTTACTCTTGCTTACGAAAAACCGAGGGCTCTGGTGCGGCATCTGGGTAAGCCTTCTATGGCCTTCAATGCCCAGCGTCAGGTCGGCGCCAATGTTCTGGAAGTGCTAAGCGGCCTCATTGAAGAAATGGAACTTATAAACAAAGAAATTATGGAGCCGAGAGGACTCAGGATTGAAAACGTATATAGCGAATCTGTTTACATCAACTCGGCTATTGATTTGGTCTTCACCAATATCTTTCTTGGCGGCTTTTTGGCTATTCTTGTGCTCTTTTTGTTTTTACGCTCTTTTAGTTCGATTATGGTTGTCGCCCTTTCGATACCGATTTCAATTATTACTACATTTTTGACAATGGCCCTGTTCGGCAGGACAATCAATGTCATCTCCCTGGCCGGGATGGCCTTTGCGGTAGGATTGGTGGTCGACGCTGCTATTGTTGTGCTTGAAAATATTTATCGTCATATGCAGATGGGTAAAAACCGCTGGCAGGCGGCGCTGGATGGCACCACCGAAGTCTGGGGAGCCATATTTGCGTCAACTGTGACAACTGTTGCTGTTTTCCTGCCGGTGCTGTTTATCGAAGAACGTGCCGGGCAGCTTTTCCGTGATATTGCTATCGCTCTCTGCAGCGCCATTACTGTTTCACTGATTGTTTCAATGACAGTAATTCCAGCATTTTCATCGAGATTTTTAAAAGTTGCCGATAGCCTGAAAAGCAAAGACCCCAACAAGACCAGACTTGGCCGGCTGGCCAACAAAATCGCCGGGTTTGTTGATTTCATCAACGCCGCGCCTCTGCGACGACTGCTGACAACATCAGGTATCATTTTCTTTTCATTGGGGCTTTCCTGGCTGTTGCTGCCCCCGGCAGAATATCTCCCCAATGGTAACCAGAATTTTGTCTTTGGAGTCGTTATCCCTCCGCCCGGATACAATATGGACGAAATGATAGAAATCGGAAAAATTATTGAATCAAACCTGAATTATCTCTGGGAAACTCCTGCGGCTGAAGCCGAGGATCTGCCGGGAGGCGGTATAGATAATTTCTTTTACGTCGCTCTCTCCAACATGGCCTTTATGGGCATGAGGTCCCGAGATGAAAGCAGAGGTTCAGAACTTGTGCCGGTTGCTAACAAAGCTATTTTATCAATACCGGGCGCTTTTGGATTTGCCAACCAAAGGTCACTTTTCACCCGCGGTTTTGCCGGAACCCGCTCTATTCGCCTTGATGTTACAGGACCCGACTTAAATAAAGTTCTGGCTATAGCAACACAGGTTTTTCAGAAAATGGGTCAGGTTGTGCCGGGCGCACGATCACGGCCAATACCGGGCTTGGATTTAGGAAATCCGGAGGTAAGGATATATCCCGACCGGGTACGCGCTGCCGATGCCGGCTTTAGCGCCAGTGAAATCGGACAGGCGGTAAACGCGCTGGTTGATGGCGCCAGAGTAAGCGAGTACTACCATCAGGGACGCGAACTTGATCTGATATTAAAAGGGGACGACAGCTGGACCCGCCATACCCAGGATATAGCCCAATTGCCGCTGGCTACTACCGGCGGTAGAATAATAACTGTCGGTGATGTTGCCAGAATAGAGATGCATCAGGGACCGGTGCAGATAAATCACAGAGAAAAACAAAGAGCCGTTTCAATCGAATCTACCCTGCCCGATAATATCGCTTTAGAAGACGCCATCGCCTCGGTACAAACTCAGATTATTGATCCGCTTAGACAGGAAGGCCGGATTGGCGGCTTGTATGATATTAAACTGGCCGGGACTGCCGACGATTTATCAAAACTCAGAAGCGAACTCGTGGCCGATTTCTTACTGGCTATACTTTTGACCTATCTGCTTTTGGCGGCGCTGTTTCAATCGTTTACCTATCCCTTAGTAATTTTAGTCACCGTACCACTGGCCACTTTCGGTGGTGTTCTGGGTCTGCGGATAGTACAGCTCTTTGATTCAAATTTGCAGCTGGATATCCTGACAATGCTGGGTTTTGTGATATTAGTCGGTACTGTTATAAACAACTCAATTCTAATAGTCTACCACGCCCTGCAGCTCATAAGAGAAGGACAGGATCAAAGAGAAGCTGTCAAAGAATCAGTGAGAGTCCGGGTCCGTCCTATTTTCATGTCAACAGCCACTTCGGCCTTTGGTATGCTGCCTCTGGTGATTATGCCGGGAGCAGGGTCGGAACTCTACCGCGGGCTGGGAGCGGTCGTAATCGGCGGACTGGCCCTGTCGTCGGTCATAACCCTGCTTTTGACGCCGCTGGTATTCTCTTATGCTATTGAAATAACTGCCAAAGTACGCTCTCTGCTGGGATTGTCAGAAAGCTCTCTTTCAGCAAAACCGCAGCTGGAACAGTAGTTTTAATCGCTAAATAAATGAACTTTCGACCAAGCGCTATAATTTCTACTTTCTACAGACTTTAATCATTTATTTGTTTGTTTTACCGATAAGCATACATATGTTTCTCCCCGAAAGTTGGGAAAAAATATGACGACAGTAGCCGAACCACAGACATCTTTTCAAGAGCCAAGTTTTCTGGAGCAGGTCAATAAGAATTTTGATAAAGCCGCCGCTCTTACCAAACACCCCGAAGGTCTTCTCAAACAGATAAAAGCCTGCAACAGCGTCTATCACATGAAGTTTCCGGTGCAGTTGGATAATGGTGAAATAGAAGTTATCGAAGCCTGGCGGGCCGAGCACAGCCATCATAAACTTCCCGGCAAGGGAGGCATCCGCTTTGCCGCCAATGTAACTGAAGACGAAGTTATGGCGCTGGCGGCGCTGATGTCTTATAAATGCGCCATAGTAGATGTTCCTTTCGGAGGCTCAAAAGGCGGCGTAAAAATTGCCCGCCACAAGTATTCAGAGCCTGAGTTGCAGAGACTCACCAGGCGTTATGCATATGAACTGATTAGGAAAAATTTTATCGGACCATCTATAGATGTTCCCGCCCCTGACTACGGCACCGGCCCAAAAGAAATGGCCTGGATCTTAGATACTTATCTGGCTATGAAAGGGGATGATATGAACGCTTACGGCTGTGTTACCGGCAAGCCTGTATCCCAGGGCGGTGTGCGGGGCAGAACCGAAGCAACCGGCCTGGGAGTTTTTTACGGCATACGTGAAGCCTGTCAGCATACTGAAGAGATGAAAAAGCTGGGACTGTCCAATGGAATCGATGGCAAGCGCGTGGTTGTACAGGGACTGGGAAATGTCGGCTATCACAGCGCCAAATTTTTGCAGGAAGCCGGCGCCATAATAGTCGGAATCGCCGAATACGACGGCTCACTTTATGATTCAAAAGGCATTGACATCGAAAAACTTATGAGCTACCGCAAAGAGACTGGCAAGACGCAAGGCTTTCCCGGAGCCGAAGGGTATGAAGATCCAAGTCAGGCGCTTGAATTTGAATGCGACATTCTGGTGCCGGCGGCCTTAGAAAACCAAATTACCAGAATCAATGCCCCCAATATTAAGGCAAAAATCATTGCTGAAGGAGCCAACGGACCAACCACCGCTCTTGCCAGCGAAATCCTGCTTGAAAGAGGTGCTTATATTTTACCGGACATGTTCTTAAACGCCGGCGGTGTTACTGTCTCTTATTTCGAGTGGATAAAAAACCTGTCCCATGTTCGTTTCGGGCGCATGGAAAAAAGATTTGACCAGTCAATGATCACCAACATTTTGAAATCTGTAGAAAGTATCACCGGGAAAAAATTCGAACAATCTCTTATCAACAAAGTTGCCACCGGAGCCGATGAACTGGATCTGGTAAGATCGGGACTTGAAGAAACCATGATTCAGGCCTACAATCAGATATATGAATCTGCCAGAACAAATAAAGTCGATTTAAGAACTGCTGCTTTCATGAATTCTATTGATAAAATAGCAGTTTCTTATAAAGAGTTGGGTATTTTTCCGTAATTCCTGCGCTTTCCTGATTTTTCATCATCAAATAACTTTTATTTTT
>JADFLZ010000101.1 GCA_022564135.1 Candidatus Zixiibacteriota bacterium | reverse complement strand
GTCCAGGGGTTCCGTCACGGTCATGAAGATCAGGTAAAACTGCCGGCGCAGCATGTTTCGCCTGAGATGCGCGGTGTCGTCCGGGCGGTCTTGTTCGGCCATCGATTTACCCGTAGGGATGGGGCGGGCCCCAATGGGTGACAAGTGATTCCGATACCGGCGTCATCTGGGTCGGTTGATCGGCGTCGAGCATATCGGAATCGGCGAAATACTCGTGCATCTGGCCCCACGGGTTGATCCACTGGTCGAAGATGTTGGGGCCGACGACATGCCGCCCGACCCCCCAATTGTGCTTGTAAGACGTGGAATTCATATGGTCGTTGGCGCGGATCACCGCTTCGAGATCATCGACCTCGAGACCGACATGATGGCAACGCGTCTCCGGCATCGATTTCAGGTAAAGGGCGTGGTGATCGGCCGGTGTCGCGCCGGTGTCGCAACGCAAGAAATTTGAAATCACGTTTTCGGGGTGGTCGTCCTCATACAATTTATCCGAACTGATGAAGCCGAAGAGCGAGCTGTAGAATTCGACGCAGGCGTCGAATTTTTCGACGAAAAGCACGACATGGCCGAGCCGCTTGATTTGGCCGGGGCCGCCGTCGAATTCGGCGCGGTCGTTGATTTGATGACGACCACATACTTATCTGCGGGTATTCCTAATCCATGCCGGTTGACAATGGCGGTCGCTGACGAGGTGGGAACCCAATCTTGTGGTGGGTTGAACCAGAGTAACTGTTCACCCGTCGATCCAAAACTGGGGGCCACCAGCATATTGGAAAAGGTCGTATAGTTATTACCCAACCCTGTCGCGGTCGTCGTTTTGGAATAGTAGGCAGCCCAGACGGTATTTGCAGTAGAGATTTGGCTGACCACCAACGACACAATATTGAAAGGAATATCCGAGGCAATCCAAAACCCGTCATTATTGCTGCCGGTCACATCCATGATGAAATCGCCGGTCCCAGCATCCTGGGCGTCTGTCGTGTCATCCGTTCCAACCGTTCCCGCTGCATAGGCTGAATCATCCCATTGCCCGGCTTGCCACAGGCTAATCGGAATTCGTCCACCAATCCCAACAACTGCACCACCAGCGTCTCCCTGAACATCGTGGTCAATCCGTTACCGGTGGTTACCTTCACTGCTGTCGGTCCGTTCTGTGTCACGGATGCGGCGTTCGATATGGCTAGTTCCGCGTCCCCAACAGGCGGGACATTTGCTGGTACCGGTGTCAGCGGCAATGTCTTTGACCCGACCACTGCGGGTGTTGGCACACACAACGTGACCTACACCTTCACCGATGCCAACAACTGCACCAACAGCGTCTCCCGGAACATCGTCGTGGAAGATGTCGATCCGCCAGTGATTGGAACGATCATCGCGCCGCTCGATCCGCAACAAGTTGGCACGCAAATCAACGTTATCGCCGATTTCACCGATGCGTGCGATGCCGATGATCACGACGCTATCTGGGACTGGGACGATGGCAGCACCGTGGATTCTGTAGGTACGGTCGATCAAGGTAACAATACCGTGACCGGTAGCCATTCCTACGATACTCCGGGTGTGTACACACTCACCTTGACGGTGAAAGACGACGCTGACAATTCTGATACCGGGATTTTCGAGTTTATCGTGATCTACGATCCAGATGCCGGTTTTGTCACCGGTGGTGGCTGGATCGACTCGCCCCCGGGTGCCTATACTGCCAATCCCAACCTAACCGGAAAAGCCAAGTTCGGCTTCGTCTCTAAATACAAGACAGGCGCTTCGGTGCCAACTGGGCAGACCCAGTTCCAGTTCAAGGCCGGCGACCTCAATTTCCACTCGTCGAGCTATGAATGGCTGGTCATTGCAGGGGCCAAGGCCATGTATAAGGGCGACGGCACCGTCAACGGCGCCGCCGGCTTCACTTTCCAGATCAACGCCATCGACGGGCAGGTCAACGGCGGCGGTGGAGTCGATAAGTTCCGCATCAAGATTAAGCAGACCGGCGGTGGTGTGATTTATGACAACCAGATGGGGGCCGGTGACAACGACGATCCGACGACGGCTCTCGGTGGCGGCAGCATCAAGGTTCACAAAGCTGCAGTGAGTAAAACTACCGCAAGCGGCAGCGAGGAAGATCTATCATCAGGTCAAATTCCGGAGAGTTATGGACTTGAGCAGAACTACCCGAACCCATTCAACCCCAGCACCACGATTACGTTTGCGGTGCCTGAAGCAAGCGAAGTCACCCTGGCCATTTACAACTTGCGCGGTCAGTTAGTACGGACGCTGGTATCCGACCAGTTATCGGCTGGAAACCACAGAGTCACCTGGAATGGCATGGACATCCAGGGCAATCAGGTATCAAGCGGTGTTTATCTCTATCAGTTGAGAACGGCTGCATTTTCGCAGGTAAAGAAGATGAGTTTGATGAGATAGGACTTAAGTAAGATAAGTAAATCATAAGTAACATCATCTTAATAATACTAAATTAGCGGAGTGATAAGAATAATTATGTTATTACAATTAGACTTATTAACGGTAGAGCCCCTTTTTAGATCTTTGTAGAAGGTCTTCATATGGCGGGTTGTAGACAGGTCATAAAAACACGCCGCAAACCGAGGAGGTATTAAATGATATATCAAAAGAAAAGTTTTTTATTTGTCATCATGATGCTGATTCTTACACCTGTAGCTTTATTGTCACAGAACAGCTGGCAGATCGAGCAGGTCACAAATGATAATTATACAAATAACATCGGTGACGTAGCGGTTGGCTCAGATGGAGTTGTCCATATCGTGTACGAGACAAGAATCACTTCAAAAAAACGCAATCAGCCGTCCCACACGGACGTCTTCTATATCACAAAATCTGCTGGCGTATAATAGTCCAATAGCCCTTGGGCAAAGCAGTCTGGATGAACGAGGGCCTGCCATGACAGTCGATGGGCAAGGGGTCGCGCATGTGGTTTTTGGTAAAGTTGATCCTATTGATGGATTGCCGAAGATCTATTACTGGAACTCGACCATGGCCGCCACTACTTTAATTCCACTGGACGATTATCCGGTAACGATAATAACTTCCTCAGTTAATGCATATAACGCTGATATCGCGGTCGAGCCTTCCGGAACAGCCCACGTGGCTCTCCTAGGCTGGCACGACGAGCCAATTTTTGGCTCGGAAGTCTATTATACGAATAATAACACCACCGACAACACTTTTGCTCAACTTCAGTTGGTTGAAGAAGTCTCCGATGTCAATAGTCAGTCTCCAAGCATCGATGTCGATGAAAATGGCAAAGTTGCTATCGCCTTTGCCAGAGAAGATGCTTACAGTTACACCCCCGTGTATACCAGCAATGCCTCCGGCACGTTTCCCGTCAATCCTGTAGCGGTAGCAACGGATACTATTTGGCAAAACTATCCCAAGGTTCGCGCTGCTAAGGACTTCGCATACTATTTTTACCCCCAAGTGGATTTTGACAACCGCCCTTCAGGTCGGGGTATAGCAGACATGTTTTATGTTAAACTCAACGAAGTGGACGGCAGCCCTGCCTTTGCTGAGCCTATCCGTTTTAGACAGTTTGCCTTAAACACAAGCGGTTACATGACATATCAAAACGGGCGTGTTTATTTCACTTGGATCGAGTACCGCCAGGAGAAGAAGGGCAAGAAAACCGTCAATATACCTGAGCTATACTATACGGTCCTTGATGCCAATACTGGTGCTGAGGTATCCCCTCCGGAAGAGATTACCGATGGCGGTCAAGGTCACACAAACCTAACCGTCGATTCTGATGGGCACGCACATATCGTCTACAGATCATCTGGTGACATATTCTACGCAACCAATGCTCCGCCGCCACCTCTTCCTCCTGGCTCGGACATGGTAAGCGGTATTGATTTGTCGTCGAAAGTAACTGGGCCGTGGACGAAGGCAGTAGCTACAATCACCGTAATGTCCAATGGCTCGCCGGTTAGCGGCGCTGTCGTAGACGTTATTTGGACTGGAACGGTTGGCGGCACCGACCAGGAAACTACTGATTCAAACGGCGAAGTTGTGTTCCAATCAGGCAGGACCAAGTCCAGCGATTGGAGCTTTACGATTACGATTGATGCTATCACCAAATCGGGCTTATTCTGGAACACGGGTAGCAGTGAAATCTGGGATACTATTACCAACCTTGCTAAGCAAAGCGCGTCTGCTGGGATGGCTGGGAGCAGACCCGAAAGATTCGCTCTAGAGCAGAATTACCCCAATCCGTTCAATCCGGAGACCGAGATCTACTTCCAGCTGCCAGAAGCTAATCATGTGGTAGTGGCCATTTTCAATACAAACGGCCAGGAGGTTCGTAGATTGGCGGATGCTAAGTTTGCAGCAGGCTACCACAGTCTTCGCTGGAATGGAATGGATAACCAGGGCAATCCCGTTTCGAGTGGCGTGTATCTCTATCAGTTGAGAACGGCTGCATTTTCGCAAGTGAGGAAGATGAGTTTGATGCGGTGAATAGGTGACTCGTTGCCAATGGAAGATACAAATTTCTTTGTAAGGAGAAAGTCTTATGAAAAGTACAAAAAACTTGACAAATCAATTATTTATCAAGGAGTTTGAGATGAAAGCAACAAAACGGCAGTTCATGAGCGTCATTCTATTAATCAGTTTAGGAATTTTCTCGACGAACGTTGAGGCTCAAACGCAAATAGGGGGAACTATTTCAAGCAATACAACACTGGATCCAGCTGGGTCACCGAATGGAGTCTATGAGGTCATAAACGGCCTGACAATAGAACCAGGTGTTACATTCACCATTCAGCCAGGAGTCATTCTAAAGTTCAGACCCGGAAAAGCTATTTTTGTGCGAGGTGGTGGTCATTTGATTGGTACAGGCACTTCGGTAAACCCGGTAGTGTTCACCTCACTGGCAGATGACAGCTTTGGCGGAGACACCAATGGGGATGGCTCAACGACCAGTCCAGTGGCTGGAGATTGGGGGGTAGGCGGCCCACCGGAATTTGACAATGGCGGTGGAATTGTTGTAAGAGCTATTAGCTCTACGGTCGTACCCAGTGCCACTTTGGATCATTGTATCATCAGGTATGCGACCGTCGGTATTTCTGCTGAGGGGCTTGGTCCGTCGGGGTTTGGTCACGGAGGATCGATTTCGTTGTCAAATACAGAGGTTTCAAATTCTTTGGGCTATCCAGTGGTGACCAATGCTGAGGGAGTGGAATCTGCTCTTGATCCGAGCAATACCTACTTTAACAATGGCCGTGATGCTATCGGCATAGTACCCAGTAGGTTGACTCAGAATGCGAGTTGGAGCAATCGGTTGCCAATTGTAGCTTTGGCTGGACCTGGTGTGATTGATATCATCTCAAGTTCGACATTGACATTACAGCCAGGTGTGCTATTAAAGTTCCAGGGGGATCCCACTTTCTTAAGAGCTCGAGATGGCGGTAATTTGGTAGCAATTGGGACGGCTACCAACCCGATTGTGTTCACCTCTTTAAAGGATGACAGTTTTGGCGGTGACACCAATGGGGATGGACAGGCAACGAGTCCCGCTCCTGGAGATTGGGGGACAGGAGGTCCACCGAACTTTGACAATGGGGGTGGAATAGTTATAAGACGTCTATTTCCATCCCAGCCGCTGGCCAGTGCGACTTTCAATCACTGTATAGTTCGTTATGCGACCGTTGGTGTTTTTGCGGAGGCGAGAACGGAGTTGGCTCTTTCAATTTCCTTATCAAATACAGAGGTTTCAAATTCTCTCGGCTATCCTGTAGTGACGAATGCTGCTGGAGTGGAATCAGCCCTTGATCCAAGCAACACTTACCTGAACAATAGTCGTGAGGCAATTGGGGCAATTCAAAGTACATTGACCCAAGCCGCGACCTGGGGCAATCGGTTGCCGATTGCAGTATTTGATCGAGGGCTTGCAGTTCAAGACGGAGTTAATTTGAATTTACAGCACGGTGCGGTTTTAAAGTTTAGGTCCAATTCAAAATTAACCTTGAATGGCAGCGCTTCTCTCGGCGCAGTAGGAGTGTGTTCACCCACAGGACAAGTCATTTTCACTTCCTTCCAGGATGATTCATTTGGGGGCGACACGAATGGTGATGGCAACGCTACCGCGCCCGCTGCAGGCGACTGGGTTGGAGTTATAGCCAACAGCACCAGCTCAATTTTGTTTGATTCGGGTACAATCAGATTTGCAAATATCGGAATATCTGCAAATACAAGCGGATCGGTGAGCATAACCAACAGCAATTTGACCGACAACGTTGAAGCAGTACATAATTTCCGAAACAGCCCCGAGGTTAACGCTACCGGCAACTGGTGGGGCGATCCGTCTGGTCCTTTTAATCTGACCAGTAATCCTGGCGGCTTGGGTAATCCGGTGTCTGATTTTGTGGACTTTTCGAGTTCGGCATTTGAACCTTTCTGTCTGATCACTAACAGACCACCTGAGGTTGGGTCAATCATTGCGCTGATCGATCCTGTTGAGGTCAACACTCAAATCAACGCCAGTGCCGACTTCACCGACCCCGATGATGGTGACACCCACACGGCTGTCTGGGTCTGGGGCGACGGCAGTAGCGACCCGGATCCGGATAGTATCACCGAACCGACTACCACAGATCCTGGTAGCGTAACTGGAAGTCATACCTATACGAGTGCGGGTGTGTATACCGTGACACTTACGGTAACAGACTCTTTCAACGAATCGGATCAGGCCACTTTCCAATTTGTCGTAATCTATGATCCGGATGCGGGCTTCGTTACCGGGGGCGGTTGGATAGATTCGCCACCAGAAGCATACACACCGAATCCATCTCTAAGCGGCAAGGCGAATTTTGGCTTTGTGTCCAAATACAAGAAGGGTCAATCAATCCCAGATGGCAACACTCAATTCAACTTTCATGTGGCTGATCTGAATTTCAGCAGCACGGAATACGAGTGGCTGGTGATCGCCGGCCCCAATGCAAAATACAAAGGCTCGGGAACCATCAATGGTAATGGTAACTACGGCTTTATGTTAACTGGCAGAGATGGTCAAGTTAACGGTGGTGGCGGTGTCGACAAATTCCGCATTAAGATCTGGGATAAGAATGACAACGATACCGTGGTTTACGACAACCAGCTCGGCGATGCGGACGACGGAGACGCTACTGATGCCATCGAGGGCGGCAGCATTGTGATTCACAGTCAAGGCCAGTCTAAAATTGCCGGGGGTTCTGATCAATCAGAAGTATTTGGGCAGTCAGGCTTACCGCAAGATTATGCTTTGTTACAAAACTATCCTAACCCGTTCAACCCGGAGACCACGATTCGCTTCCAGCTACCAGAGGTGAATCATGTGGTGGTAGTTATTTTCAACATCCGTGGCCAGGAGATTCGCAGGCTGGTAGATGCCAAATATGCAGCAGGTTTTCACAGCATACACTGGAATGGCATGGACAACCAAGGTAATCAG
>JADFLZ010000100.1 GCA_022564135.1 Candidatus Zixiibacteriota bacterium | reverse complement strand
TATTGTCAGAATTAATGTATGCAACTTCTAATCCCCTTCTTGGCATGAGCGGCGCGGCACTACTTGTAAATACCTGGTCGAAATACCCTTCGCTATTAAAGTCATAGATTGAAAACACGTCTGTATTTAAAAGTCCTATACTTCCTGTAACAATTTCAGGCTCAGGGTCAGCATCAAAATTTCCATACCTCATCGCAAAAGGATCGTCGCTAACAACGCTTTCAGTTAGTCCAAACGAAGTCAAGTATGTTACGTCTTGAACTAACTGAATAACCGCTTCCGACTCAACACAAATACCGAGGGAATCGCACCCGGAAAAAACAGCCCGCCAAATTCCATAATCGTCTACAGTGCTGTTCCAGTCAAACCCATAGAGTCCCCCAGTACCCTTATAATAAAACGTCGGAACGTTTGTCGGTTCACTAGTATTGTCATCGTAACGTGCAAAACTTTCAATGCTTGCCGTTACAGGAAAGCCTTCGGGTGATTGTACTTCTATATTGAGCGAAAAATTATTTCCTGCCAAATCCCTTACGATTCGTTCACTCACAGAAAGCTCCGGTAATGCTGTCCCTTCCACTACTCTGATTTGCTGAACAGAGAATTCTGGTGTTGTTCTTAAAATTTCAAACGGCTCGGTTCCTTCAATGAGGAATTCCAGGCTAGTTGGTCCAAGTGTGCCGCTATCAACCGACATTGTTCCTGGCGACAATCCGGTCATATAAATCAGTGCTACTTCCGAATTTCCAGGAGCTAACGTATTGCCGGTGACTTTGAAAGCAGCGATTTGTAGACTGTCAGGAGAAATGCCATTTATTTCCCTATTAAATATGATTCGCGCATTCAAGACAGAAGGATCCCCCATTCTGTTTACAAATACGACAGAATCAAAAAGAGCGAAACCGGAATTCACTTCAGAGAACACTAAGGGTATCGCCAAAAGTTTAATGTAATCATCATTAACAATAGTAAGCCTCAATGGCCGAGACTGCCCTACTATCAGCGAATCTACTTCTATTCTGACTGTGTCCCGAATTCCCGGGTCCTGAGCCTGCGTCAATAGCGGAACAGAAAATAAGAAAATAGTGACGAAAAGAAAACAAAACCAAAATTTTGACGATTTGCGACGTCCCTGTTGAACTTTTGCTAACAATACCTGCCTAAACATGACTTTTCCCTCCAAAATTGATTTGGACTAAGCAATCAATTATATGATACCCGATAGACGAAGTATGTCAATAATTTGTTTAGTCTTCGTTAAGAAAACAGTCCACAAATGCCTTTATATAGCCCCTGCGCTCGTTTTCTGACCATTATATCTCCTACCAAATAGGGCAGATACGGACATTTCCGCCCAGGGAACCCTTCGACGGGCTCAGGATGACAGCCTCACCGCCCATTTACTTTTTGCTTTTTTCGTCTAAATCTGACGATTATTATAGGCCATACCTGAAACGCAGTCATTTTTCGAATTCACACTCCACTATTTAGCGCCGGTTGGCGCTGTTATGCTATTAGGACTTTTAGGCGGCAAGATTGCCCGCAAAATCGGTCTGCCCAAAGTGACAGGATATATTATTACCGGTCTGCTGATCGGGCCGTCCGTCTTTGGCCTTATTTCGTTTGAAACTCTCAAGAGCATGTCTTTGATAAACGATATCGCATTGGGATTGATTTTGTTTGCGATTGGCGGCTCTTTTGAAATCCACCATATCCGCACCATAGGCCGCAAAGTCTTGTGGCTGACGCTGGGGCAGTCTCTGGGCGTTATGGTATTGGTAACCGGCTCTTTAATATGCCACAGGTATGGACCCCTCTACACGGCCACTCTAATCGGCACCATCGCCATTGCTACCGCACCGGCGGCAACACTGCTGGTCGTGCGTGAGTTTTCTGCCAAAGGTGATTTCACCGACACCATGATTACCGTAATAGGCACTTCCAACGTAGTTTGCATACTTGCTTTCGAACTTGTTTTCGGAATCGGTCAGCTTCAAAAAGACACCGGCTTTTTTATGGCGATTTTGGGACCTCTTTACGAAATAGGCGGCTCTCTGGTAATAGGATTTATCGTTGGCTATCTTATTGCTAAATGGGAGCAGCATGTCGAAGACCAGGCCGAAATGTTGATGATTATTTTAGCCGGAGTGCTCCTGGTTACTGGTTTGTCGCGCACACTGGGACTGCAGCCGCTGTTTGCAGCACTAATTATGGGTGCCGTCACTACCAATCTTTCTTTGATGCATCGTCTTGTTTATGCTGAGCTTCGCGGAATCGAGCAGCCAATCTACATAGCTTTTTTGTAATCGCGGGCGCTTCTTTGCATCTTGAATTCTTACCGGCTCTGGGGCTGGCAGGCTTTGCCTACCTGATCGCCAGAGTTGCCGGTAAAGTGCTGGGGATTTATATAATCGCCAGATGGAAAAAATACTCGACCGAAGTTACGAACTATCTGGGTATCGGCATAGTTGTGCAGGCTGGTGTGGCCATTGGACTGGTTGAAAGCGTAAGTAAAGTCAACCCTGAACTGGGAGATATCGTCACCCCTTTGATACTGGCATCTGTCTTAATTTATGAAACTTTCGGCCCGCCGCTAATTAAATACGTCCTGATAAAAGTTGGCGATGCTAAAGCTGTTGAAGAGTAGCTGAGAAGGCAGCAACGCTGCCGGCTATTTGGCGTCGTTCAGTTTGTATTCTTTGATTTTATAGAGAAGTGAGCGGTAGCTTATCTCAAGCATTTTGGCGGCTTTGCGCCTGTTCCAGTTGGTCTTGTTTAAGACATCTGAAATAAGTTTCTTTTCTTCGGCGGCAACAATGCGGCCGATACGCTCTTTCATGGCATATTGATTTTCAAGGTCAGAAAAATCGGTTTCGACTCTTGTCTCCCCAAGAGAAGAACGTCCCGACGGGAGCGGATATTTTCCGGCCGCTTCAATCAGGTCATGGATGATATTTTCGTCGTTTCTGACTATAACCTGCTTAATCATATTTTCCAGCTGTCTGATATTTCCCGGCCATTGGAACGAAATAAGTTTATCGAGAATAGCCGATGAAAGCTGAATCGGTTCTTTTTCATATAACTTGGAATATTTGTCGAGAAAATAATCTACCAGCAAAGTAATATCTGACGGTCTTTCACGCAAAGTCGGCAGCTGCAGAGTGATTTCGTTTAAGCGGTAAAAAAGGTCATCGCGGAATTCTTTCTGCGAAATTGCCAGTTCCAGATCTCTGTTGGTAGCACAAACGATACGAACATCGACATGAATATTATTGATACCGCCGACTCGAACAAATTCATGCTGCTCTAAGACCTGCAGTAATTTTGATTGCAGCTCCAGCGGCATATCGCCAATTTCATCTAAAAATATGGTCCCTTTGTGAGCAGATTCAAATCTGCCCTGTTTGGTTCTGTGCGCACCGGTGAAAGCGCCTTTTTCATATCCAAACAGTTCGGCTTCTAACAAATCGCGGGGGATGGCGGCGCAGTTTACTTTTACAAACGGCTTGGTCTTGCGATCTGAAGATTGATGCAGCATCCGGGCGGCTATCTCTTTACCGGTGCCGGACTCGCCTCTGATTAATACTGTCAGATCAGAATTTGCCACCTCTTCGATAATCGACTTTACTTTGAGCATCGGTTCAGAGTCACCAATACAGGCGCCGAAAGAAGTAGAGGCCTGAATCTCCGCCCTGAGACTGCTGACCTGGCTTTTTAGTTTTTTTCTCTCTAAGACGCCGTTTATATGAATTTCTATTTCCTGAACATCGAAAGGCTTGTTGACAAACTCGGCGGCGCCTAATTTAACAGATTCCACAACGTAACTGGTTTCGCCGTGACCGGAGACCATGATTACTTCCGGCCGGTCTTCGATTTTATTGAGCCTTTCTAAGACTTCAATACCGCTCATGCCGGGCATTTTGATATCCAGCAGAATCAATTCGGGTTTCTCGGTGGCCACCATCTGGATGCCCTCGATACCGTCTCTGGCGCTCAAAAAATGAAAGTTTGAGGAAAGTCCCTCAGACAGAATCCAGGAAACTTTGGGGTCATCATCGATTACGAGTATTTTAGTTTTGTTCTTAGGCATAGTTTATCGTCCTGATATTCAGAGATATCGGCATTCTTTTCAGATAATGAAGAGCAATCTTATAACTTGTTGCGGTTTTAAAGCAAAAAAATGCAATGCTTGTATTTATAACGGCAGCGGAAAGTACAAGGTAAAGGTAGTCCCCTGGCCCTCGGTAGAGTCGACCTTAAGAGTTCCGTTATGAGCCGAGATTATTCTCTCTACTACCGCCAGCCCGAGCCCGGTGCCGGTCTCTTTGGTGGTATAGTATCTTTCGAATATGCGGGAAAGTTTTTCCTTTTTGATACCGACACCGGTATCAGATATTTTCACAGCCAGGTAGTCGGTCTTTTTGTGGTCAGGACGCTCTATTATACCAGTGACAGTTAATTCTCCGCCGTCCGGCATGGCCTCGATGGCGTTTAAGAAAAGATTCAGCATCACTTCCATAATTTGGTTCTTATTTACTATCAATTCCCAGTTTGCTTTGGAGAACTTCTTTTGGAAAGAAATCTTATTTTTTCGCATATCCGGACCGGTCAGTTCCGCGGCCCACTCAATTATTCTCCTCAAATCTACTTTCTGAGTCTGGTATTTGTTGGGATTGGAAAAATCTACCAGCTCCCTGACAAGTTCATTCATATGATGAATTTCTTCCTCAGCAAATTTGAAGTATTCGTTTTTTTCGAACAGTTTTGGCCATTTCTTGCGTACAATTTGTAGAGTGCCTTTTAGTGAAGTCAGCGGTTTGCGCAAGTCATGAGATATTTCGGAAATCATATTGCCCATTGTTACCAGGCGGGTGGCATTGAGCATTGACTTTTCGCGCTCATACATAATGGCAGCCTGAGATATGACCAGACGGGCCAGCGATTCATCGGCGTCATCGTAGGGACGTTCTTTATCGGCCCCGAACAGAACTATCTCAGCCAGTTCGCCTGATTTGGCAATTGGTATAGCCATATTGACGCTCTTGGGACAGGGAAGATTGTTGCCGGATTTTATTTTTTCAATCAGGTATTCTGTCAGCTTTTTGATATTATTGTAATCAATACTTTCGAGTTCCGGCACACTTATTTTTAATGATTCCGGGTTAACTTTGTCTAAGTCGATGCCGCCACTCTCTGCCACCGGGATATCTTTAATGCCGCTGGCAGCAGCAGGCAGCAGCTGGCCTGTTTCTGTTTCATAATTGAACCAGATTGAGCAATCAATTTGAACCACCCGATTTAATTTTTCTATTAACAGGCGACGGAACTGGTTCATCGTTTTGACTTTGGGAAGTTCCGAATTCAGCTCATGCAGTATTTGAAACTCGGCCAGCCTCCGGCGGTTCTCTTCGAACTGCTTGGCATCATCGACCGTAACTGCTACCTGGCCGGCAAAGGTAGTCAGCAGCCTTAAATCATCGGCTGAGAATATGCCGCCATCTTTCTTGTTGGCCATGTTGATAACGCCTAAAACTTTATTCTGAATTCTAAGAGGCACACACAAAAGTGAAGCAGCTCCATAGCGCTCTTTGTTCATTCGCCTGAATTTTTCGTCATTCTCGACATCATCAATAACCATCGGTACACCCTGCTGGGCCACCAGACCGGCGATAGAACTGCCTAAAGGAAGCTTAGTAGTAGCGATTATCTCGTCTGAGAGACCAATAGCGGCTTCAATTGTCAGATATTCCCCGGCGTCATCTAAGAGCATAACCGAACCGACTTTGGCTTCGGTTACCTTTGCTGCGATTTTGACAATCTTCTTTAAGAGTTCTGTGGAGTTGGCTGCAGAGCCTATTGAAGTGCCTGCTTCATGAAGTGCATTAAGCTCATTGACATGACGTTTGAGCTTGTCGTTTGATTCTTTTAAATCGTCAACTATTTTAAGACGAAACTTGTCGGAATTTCTTTTGTCCAGCGCACGCTTTATGGCCAGCTCAAACTGGGCAAACTCTATCGGCTTCAGCAGATAATCGTAGGCGCCCTTTGAAATTGCTTCGACAGCCGAGTTCAAAGTAGCATAAGCTGTCATCAATATAACCGGCAAGTGCTCGTCTTGCTTGTGCACTTTTGCGAGAATTTCAAGTCCCGTCATCTTGGGCATTTTGATATCTGTAACCACCAAGTCTACATCGCCTGACTCAATATGTTTCATAGCCTCAAGCGGGTCCTGAAATGTACTGACTTCGTAAGCGCTCTGGGACAAAAGCGCCGAAAGCGAGTCGCACATCCGCTTTTCATCATCGATGATTATTATTTTTTCAACTTTTTTCGACATAGCTCTCACACTTTGGCTGCAGGGATAATTATTTCTACACAAGCGCCTTTATCTCTGTTTCTAAAATTTATGGTGCCGTTATGTTTCTTGATGATATCGGCACAGACAGCCAGTCCCAGACCGGTCCCCTGGCTTTCGTCTTTGGTGGTAAAAAACGGCTCAAAAATGGATGGCAGAACTTCCTCAGGAACACCGCAGCCGCTGTCGCAGATCTGAAGCTGCAGCTTATCATGAAATTTATTTGCTGCTATTTCAATCTTCCCTCCGTCCGGCATAGCGTCCATAGAATTCATAATTACATTTATGAAAACCTGTTTTAGATTGTCAGCCGAGGCTTCAACCCGGGGACAATCCGGAGAGTATTTTTTGATGATTTCAATGTCTTTATTTTTCAGCTGCGGGGACAAAAACTCGATTACTCCGTCTAAAACCGGCAGGACGTTTATAATTTTGAATTCAACATTTTGCGGACGGTGAAAATTTATCATTTCTTTTACGATCGAGGTTACCCGGTCTATTTCCTGCCCGACTATTTCCAGATACTTGGCAGCCTCGGCCGGCTTAGTCTTGGCTCTTTTTATCATCAGCAGGTAATTTTTCATTATACCCAGCGGATTGTTTATTTCGTGCGCTATTTTGGCCGACATCTCCCCCAATACAGCCAGCCGTTCCGAATGAACCAGTTGTTCCTGGGCTGTCTGAAGGTCCACCAGCGCTTTTTTCTCGGCTTCGTGCAGACGCGCATTTTCTACAGCTACTGCAATCTGACTGGATAAAATTGACAAGAATTCTTCGTCGTCTGTTGTAAAAGTATTCTGTCCATCGTCTGATTTCCTGCCGACAAATAGCAATCCGTTAAGCTGGCCACGGTTCATTAGCGGTAGCACCAGACCCTCTCTGAACTGCTTGAGAATATCTCGCTCTTCTTTGTCATGGTTATGACCATCGTCAAGTTTGACTAAGACTTCCACCGCTATAGCCCGGTTGGCATCTTTGACAAATACAGCTAAAGGCGAATCTTCATTGATAGCCGGACTCGCAGATTCGAAATTTAGTTTCAGGCTTGAACCGGCCAGTACAAAGTTTTTTTGTGAAGATTCTTTTTTTAGGGATACGCCGGCTTTGGCTGAACCTACCTGAGGTA
>JADFLZ010000099.1 GCA_022564135.1 Candidatus Zixiibacteriota bacterium | reverse complement strand
CGCCGCCGCCGCCAAAGGGAGTGTCGTCAACCGTGTGGTGTTTGTCAGTCGCGAATTGGCGCAGGTCGACTATCTCAAATTCTACCAGTCCTTCAGCTACTGCTTTACCCAGCAGGGACTGTTTAAGCGACTGCACAAAATAATCAGGGAATAATGTAATAATCTCAAATTTCATCTTTACTGCTCAATCATCCCCGAGGGATCGATAAACACTTTCTTGGCATCGGCATCAACTTTTTTAACATATCTTTCAATTACCGGCAGGCTTTTCATTCTGCCGTCATTCGTTTCAATCATATAGACGTCGTTGGCCGGAAACAGTTCAACATCTGTAATCTGACCAATCGTTTCGCCTGTTTTTTCATCAATTACCTGGCAGCCAATCAAGTCGTAAATGTAATTGCTGCCCTCGGGCAGTTCCATCACCATATTTTTCGGGATTGCCAGGAAGCGGTTGGTCAGACGTGATGCTTGTTCGGGGCTGTTTATATTTTCAAACAACAATACCGGGCGTCCCGATACGAATTTGCTCGAAACAACTTTCTTCTTTTCCCAGTCATTTTTGCTGCTTACAAAAATCTCCTTAATATTTACAAAACGCTCCGGGAAATCGGTCAGGGGAGTTACAAAAATTTCCCCACTTAGTCCCCGTGGCCGTCCCAGACGTCCAACTGTCACAAACTCTTGGTCGGCTGCCAATTTTATTCGAGAATTTCCAGTACGGCCCGTTTGCCCTGTCTGGCTGCGGCTGCTGAGAGTATCGTCCTGATTGATCGGGCTGTTTTGCCTTCCTTGCCAATGACTTTGCCCAGGTCACCCTCGCCTACCCGCAGTTCATAAACAGTGGTACGGGTGCCTTCAATTTCGACAACATTTACTGCATCCGGATTGTCTACCAGATTCTTGACGATGTACTCAATAAATTCCTTCATTTTTGGGTACCCCTTTACATATTCGTTTGAGTTCCAAAATTAGATTCAGGTCGGTTCATATCAATATGAATTACAACTGTCCCAAATTTTCAAATTCGCCTATTCTTTGTCTTTCTCTTTGCTGTCTGCTTTTTCTGCCGGTGTTGCATCTTCAGCGGTTGCAGCTTCTTCTGCCGGGGCTGCATCTTCAGCAGCAGGTTTAGCGGAAGCTTCTTCTGCTTTGGCTTTTTTGGCCTCTGCTTCGGCGGCTACAGCTTTTTTCATGCCCTTGGTTTTTTTGCGGCGCTCTGTTATCTCTGTCCTGATTTCAATTGCAGAAACATCTTCACCCTTTTTGAGTTTCAGATACTTTTCTGTAAAGCCAATCTGGGTGAACAGAGTGCTGACCGTATCCGATGGCTCGGCACCTTCGTTAAGCCATTTGGTGACTTTATCTTCAAACAACGTCACCTTGGCCGGTACGGTCATCGGATTGTAAGTTCCCAAAATTTCAATAAAGCGGCCGTCGCGGGCACGGCGGTGGTCTGCGGCCACAATCCGGTAAAAAGGTTGTTTCTTTTTACCCATCCGACGAAGTCTTATGTGTACTGCCAACTAAATAACCTCCATAACGTTAATTAAAAAACGGCATCATACTTTTTGACATGCCTTTTAGTTTACCTTTATTCATACTACTGAACATTTTTTGCATTGCATTAAACTGTTTAATCAATTGATTGACCGCCTGCACCGAGTTGCCCGAGCCAATCGCTATTCTTTTTTTGCGTGAACCATCAAGAAGCTGCGGATTCTGGCGCTCCTGAATTGTCATCGACTGTACGATAGCAACCATGCGATCCATGGCTCTTTCATCAACCTGAACATTTTTCATCGCTTTGCCGATTCCCGGAATCATGCCCATAATTGACTCAAGCGGCCCCATTTTTTTTAACTGGGACATCTGCTCTAAGAAATCCTCGAAATCGAAACGTGATTTCAGAAGTTTCTCCTGCATCTCGGCGGCTTTTTCAAGGTCAATATGCTCCTGTGCTTTTTCCACCAGGCTGACAATATCACCCATGCCCAGAATGCGAGAGGCCAGACGGTCGGGGTGGAAAACTTCCAGATCTCCCGGCTTTTCGCCCACCGAAGCTAACTTAATCGGGCAGCCCGTTACCTGACGGATAGAAAGCGCCGCGCCGCCGCGGGCGTCACCATCAAGTTTGGAAAGTACCACGCCGGTAATACTCAAGCGCTCGTTAAACTCTCTGGCAACATTGACAGCATCCTGACCGGTCATGGCGTCCGCCACCAGTAAAATTTCATGAGGGCTGGTCTGCTCTTTTATTTCGGTTATCTCAGTCATCATTTCGGCGTCAACATGCAGTCTGCCGGCGGTATCCAAAATGACTAAGTCTATAAAATTCTTCTCGGCATACTTGAGAGCTGCGCTGCATATCTCTTGCGGAGTTTTGTTTTCAAGATAGAAATGTTCAACGTCAATTGAGTCTGCCAGAACTTTTAACTGCTTAACCGCCGCCGGACGATAGATGTCGGCCGCTACTACCAGCGTCTTTTTACCTTTGCGCTTGTACATCAAAGCCAGCTTGCCGACCAGAGTAGTTTTTCCCGAACCCTGTAAACCGCAAACCAGAAAAACTGTCGGTGGATTATCAACCGGAGCCAGAGGCTCGGCGCTGCCGCCCAAAAGTGCAACCAGTTCGTCATGAACTAATTTTATAACCTGCTGCCCGGGGTCAATAGAATCTAATACTTCCCGACCAACAGCTTTTTCCTGCACAGCTCTGGCGAAATCACGGGCGACTTTGTAATTAACATCCGCTTCTAACAAGGCCTGACGGACCTCGCGCATTGACTCCTGGATGTTTTTCTCCGAGAGCTTGCCGACAGAGCGAAGCTTTTTAAAGACGCTTTCTAATTTTTCCGACAGGTTGTTAAACATTTTTCTTTCTAATCAAATCAGTCAATTCGTTATTTGAGGGCTCAAAAGCCTCTCACCAGGGCATACTACATCCCCAGCTGCCTACCACAGCCCATAAATATAGTAAAAACCGACATATTTGCAAGGAGTTTAAAAGATTCCCCAAATAGCCTAAAACAAGCCGTATAAAGGGGTTAGGGAGGTCGAAACTCGGTTGAAGGGCCGAAATGCAGCCCTAGACTTTGCCCTGCTTTCTCAACAGCCTTTGGTTGAGTTCCCACAAAGCAACCCGGTTGCTGTCCCAGTTAAGCAGTTTAGTGGCTTCTCTTTGGGCCGCCTCAAATGCTGTTTCATCGTCTTCGGCGCCACCTGACACAAAGTGCCACATAGAATCATCAGCGCGATGAAACAAAGCAAACTCGAAATTTCCATCGCCAGCCTTACGAAAGGGAATTGCAATTATGTTGATTGGTGCTCTGGGCATAGTTTCGTGAACTTACGGGTTTCGACCGTGAATGCAAGGCAATGAAATTGTCTGAGAAGTGAGAGTAGGTCGAAACCCGCCTCCCGGGTGAGGTTTCGACGTTTCAAAAATCCTCATTCACCAAATTCTCCTGCAAATGACAATGTTTCTGACGAACCCCATTCTTTCGAATAAAGTCCATCCTCAAAATACTGGTGGATTGAAGAATATTTCCACTCAATTGCATTAGCAACAATTCCATGCTTAACCGCATTGTAATGAATATAGTCGATATGTTTATTCAAATCTTTTTCATCTCTGATAATATGGTCCCAAAATCTATTCTGCCAGACTCGTCTTTTTACCATTTCAATCCTTTGTCGATAGTACCACGAGAACGATAGCTTTATACGTTTCATAAGCGACGAAAGATTGTTTTTCTTTGGGTCAACTATCATATGGAAATGGTCGGGTAAAACAGCCCAGGCAATAATATTAAATTGAGTTCTGATTCTGACTGTTTCAATAGCTTTGCAAAGCAGGTCAAAATTATCAATGAGGATCGGCATGCGATTATTCGAAACGTGCGTAACAAAAATGATGTCATTTTCACGAAAAAATCGTCTGATATTTGTCATGTAACAAATATATAGAAGGGTAAATTGGAAGCAATAGTCTGTTATCAATATGTGATAGAGAAAGAATGTCGAAACCTCACCCAGGAGGCGGGTTTCGACCTACTCACTAAATTTGTTATGCTGAGTTTTTCAGCAAGTCCCTTAGCTTAGTACAAGGAGTCGAAGCATGACACTATTACTCGGTGCTGCTGACTACCAGATCTATTTCGGTCCAGTTGTCAAGTTCGCTACCTTCTCGCTCGGATTGCTCAAGCACTGTTTCGGGCAGATAGTTTTCATCGCGGCGGTAAGTTACCAGCCCCAGTTTCAAAATCTTTTCTTCCAGAAGCGATTCTGCTTCGCTTAGCTGCATGCCAACCACTCTGGGCATATAAGTAAAGTTTGAGGCTCTGCCGCGGTTGACCATAATGTTAACCGGCGAGCCCAGCGGAATTTCTGTCGATCCGGCCGGGTAAGAAAAGACCACAACTTTTTCAGGCAAGGTATCGGAATGCGCCCAGGCAATTTCACCCAGCTCCAATCCGGCCGTTTCCAGATCCAGCATGGCCTGCCTGACAGACAAGCCGGACAACTGCGGTATAGGTACAAGTTTTTGTCCAAGCGAGATAATAAATTTGATAGCCCGTCCTGATTTGACTTTGGTGCCGGGAATCGGATACTGATTTAAGATAAGACCTTTTTCTTTGCCGGGAGAAAATTCCTCCGATGCAATCTCATAGCCCAGTCCCTGTTCTTCGAGCCTCAACTGAACTTCGACCAGTTTCTGGTCAATATAGTCCGGCAGCACAAACTCGTCGCCGTGGCGCGTGACAATAGGCATCAGGATAGAATTTGTCAGCCAGTAAAGAATCAAAATGACTAAAATCGGAGCAACCAGCCAGAACACAAACCGGCGCTGCCAGGAGCCATAAGGCAATTTGTCCGACATAAAACCATGCTGCCGTCTTTGTGGCTGTTCCAGCCGTGAAGCTCTGACCTGATTCAAATTAAGTATCCCGTTTCTTTCTTACTTATAATTTTTAGTTAACTAAACTTCAACAAGCACCAAAACAGCCGGATAAATCAATAATAATTCTTAGCTCAATTTGTTATACAGCTTATAAGAGTTCAGGGTAATTAAAAATTTAAGTGCAAGCTGTTTACAGCTTACGCTTTAAGCGGGCGCAGAAAGCGCCGTCGAGATCGTAAACATTGGGGTAAGTTTTTACAAAGCCCCGCTCGGTTGCAATCTTATCCGGGAAAAATTGAGAAGCCGGGTCTATTTCAAATTTGTCATTTCTAAGCAGGAATTCTTCAATAATCTGGTCATTTTCAGCACGCATTATGGTGCAGGTAGAGTAGACCAGCACTCCGCCGGGTTTGACAAGTTTTGCAGCCCGGTCAATCATGGCAGTTTGAATTTTCGCCAAATTCTTGACATCATCAACGGTCTTACTCCAGCGCAAATCAGAATGTTTGCCGGCCGTACCCCAGCCGGTGCAAGGCGGATCAAGCAGAACCCGGTCGAAGGGACCGCCTTTGAATTCCATAATATCACAGGCTACCGGCGAAACTATTTTTATTCCAAGGCGCCTGGTGTTCTCTGCCACAACCTCTAATCTTTTTTTTGACTTATCAACAGAAGTTATCCTGCCCTTGTTGCGCATGCGAATGGCCATATAAGTAGATTTGCCTCCCGGAGCAGAGGCCAAATCGAGACAGTCTTGATCCGGGCGGGGGTTTAAGAGTCTCACCGCAATACCGGCCGACTCATCCTGCACAAATACCTTGCCACTTTGAAGTAACTCTCTTTCCAAGGGAAGTCCGCCCTGGTCAATATGTATAAACTCGGGAATGAATTTGCCTTCGGAAAATTTAACTTCCTCTTTTTTCAATAACTCAATAATTTCTTCCGGCTTAGCTTTCAAGAAGTTTACACGATAAGTTACGCGCGGAGGTTTGTTGAAATTCTGCAAAAGCTGTTTGGTCTGCTTAAGGCCATATTCCTGGTAGCAATATTTTACAAAATAGTCCGGGAAGCTGTAGTAATCTGCCAGATGTTTAACCGGATCATCTTTAACAGAAACAAACTGCACTTTTTCCGGTTCTCGAATAGAGGCACGCAAGACCGCATTGACCAGATTCGCCCGCGGCCTGTCCATCATTCTCATGGCCAGATTGACCGACTCCGAGACAGCCGCGGCATCGGGGATACGGTCGGTGAAGCGAAGCTGGTACAGACCTAACCTGAGGACATTGGCCAGCAGCAGGGGCAGGTTGGTCGATGGTTTCGCTAAGTAAAAGCGAAGTTCATGGTCCAAGCGTCTTCGCATTTTGGTGGCGCCATTGACCAGTTGTGACAGAAAACGAATATCAAGCGGTCTGAAATTTTTGTCTCTGATGACGCCTTCAATGGCATAATCTGCCTGCTGTCCTTGCTCAATAAGAACCAGGCTTTCGACAGCGGCGGCTCTTACGGGATCAAAGCCTCTGGTTTTGGTTTTTGTCTTTTGAACCATGATTACAACTCTATCGCCGGAATGCGACTGTTTTCATCTACCTGCCGGAACATTCCTGCTCTGTGGAATTTCAATTTAGAAACTTCGTCTTCATCCATTTCAAATAATATGCGGCCGACCTCGGTAGGACGGACATATCCCTCGCTGCCAATGCCGAGTGTCAAAGTTAACAGCCTCTCAGAACATTCGATTTTATAAATCGACTTACGGATATTTACATCGCTTTCACCGGATTTTGATTTGCGGCTGACTATTAGTTCGTCCTTGCTCATAATGTCACAGATGCGCGACTGCAGTTGCTCAGTATCAATTGAATTATCCAGTTTCAGGGTGTAGACCACCAGGTTGATTACTTCCGACAGCGCCGCGGTTTTTGCAAATACAGCTTTGGCTTCGAGCACTTTAAATCCTTCGGGCATCGATTTTCTTAAGGCATTAATCATCTGGCTGGAAAAATCCTGCTTGAGGTTTATATCGAAAAACTCTGTCTCCGACGTAAAACCAACCGGCAGCGGCGGACTGAAGGAAAGTTTCATCCTGGGGCGCTTGCCTCGCGAATAGATTACCGGAATTTCAGAGCGTCTGATGGCATCTTCAATTGTTCGAATATTATCCAGGTGTGACAAATGAGTGTGGCTTTCTGTTCTGCCCCAGCGAATGCGCAGTCGTTTGGCAGAAACTGCAGCCAGACTTCTTGAAGTGACCTTCTTTTTAGAACGCCCAAATTGCACAGCTTTATATCTTCTCTTTCCAAAAAATATAATTGATTATGGTTGAGTGATAAGGTGAGGTAAAACCAGAACCGGTCAGGCGGAATTCAGGCCTGGCTGAGGGGCTGGGGCTAAAGTTTGATCTGTAAAACTTCCGTTTAAGAAGTTCTCTCATAAAAATAAGTGCTTCGGTTACTGGTTAACGATTCGTCTGAAATATAACCAAAAATATAGAATCTGCAAGGCTGATTAGAAAATAGATGCAGGACAGGACCTTACGGCAATCGTTACCGATGTTTCTGATTGATGCCCTTTTGTTCTTAGATTTTCTCTAACATGCTGGTGCCGG
>JADFLZ010000098.1 GCA_022564135.1 Candidatus Zixiibacteriota bacterium | reverse complement strand
GCCTTAAAAAGCGCCGATCTGGTGGTAATTCTTACCGACCATTCTGTTTACGATTATAAGTGGATTGTCAAAAACTCTAAGGCTATTTTTGATACCCGCAACGCTACCAAGCATGTCCGCTCAAACCGCAGTAAAATAGAACTTCTGTAGCAGCAATTTTCAAGCTAACCGCTTGTCCGGCAAGGCCTGACCTAAAAGTCTGGCTAATTGTAAAAACAGACTCAAAGAGAAGCTCATAATGCCGAATTATAGTGAAAACTATACTATTTGCGAGAAATATGAGCCAACAGGAAGAAATCAACAGTAAAGAGCTTGAGGATATTCGGTATATCCTCAAGGATTTTCTTAAGGTCATCAAAGTTGTATCGATGTACCCCGAGGATAATCCTCTGCCTCAATCTCTCAAGCAGTCTTTTTCAGAAAAGCTGGAATCTGTGGCCAGTGAATACGGCCCAATAAATATTGTGGTCGAAAAAGAACTTTTGATCTACAAAAACGAAGTTGTATTTCGTGACCGCACCAAAGAAGAAAGCTTAGCCGGGCTATTTTTTAATACCGGCATAACCCGATTTACAATGCAGCCCACTTTGTCTGTAGACGAAATTTACAAGCTGCTGGACACGTTCAAAGATTTTTTGAATGCCCCCAAAAACAGCTGTGATCTGGCAGGTCTGATATGGGAAGCAGAAATCTCTGATTTCAGGTTTTCGACCGTTGAAGATATTGCCCTTTCGGGATATGATGGAAAGATAGAAGAACAATTCATAAGCGGCGGTTCGTCGGGAACGCCGTCTGAACATACTTTATTTGGCGCCGATGAGGAAGCGGATTACGGCGAAATTTTTAACCAGGCCTCTCTGCCGCCTGTTTCAGGGGACCTTTCGAGCCCTGTTGAAACAAACTTAGACGATACGCCATCAAAAGGAATTCCTGAAGGCGGCTCTATTTTTTATTCCCATGTTTACCGGGATCTTGATGATGAACGATCTGCTGAAGTAGTAGAAAGAGAGCAGGCTCTTAATACTGCTGTCGCTGCCGAAGCTATGGGTTTTGCTGATATCGCTCCGGCTCCGTCGGTACCGAATACAACTTTGATTCTTAACGATGAATTTAAGCTCTCCGAAGAAGAAGAAAACGAGTTCGGCGTACTTCTGGATGAAGACAATAATTTTGACATGTATGAATCCACAGCCGAAATCCTAAAAGAGATTCTCCATCAGGAAATAGATATTTCCGGCTTTGCAGAGTCTGTAACTATTTCTGAAAAAGTAATCAGCGAACTGGTAAGAGCCGGAGCTTTAGATCAGGCTGCCAGTGTCCTGAGTCATATGGGCCAGCTTGAAGAAATGGTAGCCGGCAAAAAACCCAAATGGGCTGAAAGACTAAAAGAAGCAGTAATAACGGCCGGCTCCAGAGAGCGCCTTCAGGTTTTGCTGGAAGGCTTAAATGAGCATCCGGAAATTGACGAACTCAAAATCAGAGCCTACTTAAACAATCTGGGCTGGGAGTCTCTGGCGGGTATTACCGAAATAATGGGTGAAATAGAACATCGTTCACACCGTGAAGCTTTCAATAATTATCTCAGCCAGGTCGGCCAGAACAAAGTCGATATAATTTCCAGAGGGATATTTGACAAGCGCTGGTTTGTAGTACGCAACACCGCCATAGTCTTAGCCAGAATTGGCGACGACAAAGCCCTGGGCTATCTGGAAAAAATAGTCGACCACGAAGAACAAAGAGTACGCATTGCAATTGTTGAACATATCAAAGAAAGCAAAAATCCCAGAGCGCTTAAAATTCTTTCTCAAACTGTTATGGACGAAGACCCCGAGGTTCGCAGGAGTTCCATAAATTCGATAATCGGCCTGAAGGGACAGGGAGCCTTCGATGTCATAGAAGGAATTGTAAAAGACAATGGCTTTAGAGACTTTGACCCGACCGATCAGGAGCTGCTTTTAGAAGCCTATTCAATCATCGGCGGAGATAAATCAGTATCGTTTCTTACCAGAATAATTCTGAAGTATATCTTTTTCAGAAGCGCCCGAGCCACTTACTTGAGGAAAGCAGCAATGGAAGCTCTGGCCATTAATCGCAGTGAAAGGGCAGAAAAAGCTCTGATTAAACTGTCCGGCAGCTGGAGGGCTAATATCAGAAATCTCTCGACACAGGCTATGAATAAACGCCGCTCTATACTCTATGGAGACACTGATGCCGAAAACAGCTGAAGATCAGATATCACGGATATTAGGCAGTAAATCCGAAGAAAGATTACTGGCAAGTTTCTTTGTGCTCTACAAGACTGCCCGTATTGTTGACAGAAGAAATGATACGTTTAAACACCAGAGTGAAACTTTCTTTAAACATCTTCAGCCGGAGATTAAAGCTAACGGCGACATCGCCATAAAAATTATCAACGGACGCTATTTTATAAACGAATTGATGATTCGCTTTGATGACCAGGGAATTTCGGGAGCAGCTTCGGTGGTCAGTGAATGGAAACAGCTGGGAGTAGGCGGCGTAGAATTTTCTTCAGAAATCACCAAAGAGGGCGCCGAGAATTTCTTTGTATTTATGGCCTCAATGAAACCGAGCGATGAAAATATAGAAACGTTAATCGCAAAACTAAAAGATCAAAACTTATCTTGCATTACACTTTTTGCACTTTCAGAGTTAATGCAAAATCAGTCACTGGTGTCGGAAGAAATGCGTAGGCAATTCCGCCAGGCCGCCCGCCAGACGTTTTTCCGGGCAATGTCGGTAGCGCAGGAAGCCATGGTCAATACGGCTACCGGAAAAGACGTCAGCACCAGCAAGACTAAAAGGGTTGTGCATAATCTGATAGATCATATCAGCCGCGATGAATCATCGCTTATAGAACTGGCCGCCATTAAAGATTACGACGATTACACTTATGCCCATTCCACCAACGTCTGCATCTATTCTTTGACTCTGGGCGTCAGACTCAAAATGGATCGCGCCCGCCTTTCGCAACTCGGTTTTGCGGCACTGTTTCACGATGTTGGCAAAGTAAAGCTACCTTCGGACTTAATCAAAAAACCGGATGCCTATGACGAAAATGACTGGCTGCAGATGCAGCAGCATCCTCTTTTAGGAGCAAAAACTATTCTTCGCAATATGAAACTGGACTTACATACCGCCAGAGGGGCCAGAGGTGCTTTTGAGCATCACATCAATCAGGACTTTACCGGATATCCGAAGCTGCAATACAAAAAGAGGCCTACTAATCTTTTCTCAAAAATCATTGCCATCGCTGATTCGTTTGACGCATTAACCTCCGGCCGCGTATATGTCAAAAAGCCGATTCCTCCTGACGAAGTTCTCAAGAAAATGCATTATCAAATGGCTGTTAAATATGATCCCTTTTTGCTGAAAATTTTCACCAACATAGTTGGCATTTATCCGGCCGGCTCGCTGGTTCTCTTGAGTACCGAAGAACTGGCCTTAATACTGTCTAACAACGAAAAAAATCCGGCCAAGCCATGTGTCAAACTTCTCGGTGACAAAGAAAAATTATTCGAAGAGCCTGTCTGGGCAGATTTGTCTCTGCCCGAACATGCCGAAAGAAATATTGTCAGGATGGTCGACCCGGCCCGCTATGGCCTTCAGGTAAAAGATTTTATCTTAGGCGATTAAAAAGAAACAGCCACCGAGGCGTACAGTCCGTTTTCGTCAAGCGGACTTATCTTAAACGACAGCTTATCTTCAGCGAGTTTTTTGTCTTTCGGAAAACCGGAAAGATGGGCGTCGGCAAAAGCATCAAACATTGACACAAAGGTAACTATCACTGCAAACCAGGTAAACTTGTTACGCTGGTCTTTGCTGTCGAGAAAATTATCATACAAGATATTTCTTTCGGGAGTATCTAACGACATTTCAAATTTATTTTTAAATTCAGAAGCCTCTTTGCCATGATCGATTGCAGAACTAATCAGCCAGGCCTGAAGTCCTGCCACGACTGCGGCTTTAAAATACTTTTTGTTGCCGAACTGCCCCAGACCGGGCACCAGCATAGATTTTAATAAGGCTTTAGTAGGATTCTGAACAAGCCGTTTTTCATAATCAATCGAGTCTGAAACTGCCAGAGCAGAAGACTCAAATCCTACCGGCTTATAAATGACGGTATCGGTAGTTAAATTTGTATCGACGTAGGTTGAATCTGCGGCCTGGGAATGACCGCTGAGTAGAAAAACTAAAATGAAACAGAAAAAGATTCTACTCACCACAAACTTTTAACTGCCTGGAGCCGACCTCGATTTCAACAAAATTGGTGGGCAATGTCAGCAGTTCTCCATCTAAATAGAGCAGCATGCCTTCGGTTGGCTGTATGGTTATTATTTTGCCGCGATACATTCTGATATCACTGCCATACCAGAATTTCTCTTTAGAAAGCTGCTTAAGCAGTTTTCCGGCCTCTTTTGGTTTTACATTGATATCGAAAATAACTTCGGCCAAGCCGTCAGCTAAGCCAGAAACCGGACTTACTTTTATACCGGCGCTATAAGGCAGCAGGTTCACATTAAATATCAGAGGACTTAACTCAAACCTGAAAGCATCTACTTTTATAATGGTATTGCGCACATTGCAGTTTAAAGCCGCCTTAGTGCCTAAACTGCTCCAGCCCATCTTAAATCTCGGCCGGCCGTTTTGCTGCAGCAGCCTTTCGAGATTCGGAATCAAACCGATTCCCAGCGAACCAAAAAACATCTGATTGGCAACCGTGGCATAATCTATGCTCTTATAGTTTTTCGAAAAAACTCTCTTAATTCCCTCTTCGGGACTTACCGAGTCAAACAGACTAATGGCAATATTGTTTTCTTTACCCAGCGGGATAATGCCAATCGGTAGATTTGCTTTCAGCGCTGCCCTGGCTGCCAGATTAAAAGTGCCGTCTCCTCCGCAAACTACCAGTTTAGTAATTTTTCCCCGGCGGTGTTCTTCGGCCGAACGGCTGCCTCGTATACGTCTCAAACCGGCCATTGTTTGAGCTTGCTGCATCAGGCCCATGGCAGACGACGGCTCGGCTATCGAAAAGTTGGCCCTTTTCCGCTTGATTTCAGCTATCAGGTCATCCACAATTTTGCTGTCATAATTTGCGGCCGATTGATTGACCAGAATTCCGTAATGTTCGGTTGTTCGTCTATATTTTCGTGTTGGTTTCATACCAGCCATATATACCAAAAATCATAGCTTCAGTAAACTCTTATCAAGAACAGCTGCCGGCCAGTTTTAGTCTTGAAACAAGAGAAAGTCTGCCTTATAATCGACTGTGCTTAATTCTTTGATTAAACTGGCGCGACCTTCCCAGTGGATAAAAAACAGCCTTGTTCTGGCTGCCCTTTTTTTTGCAGGAGTCGCCAATGACAGCCACAGCCTGATTCTGGCGATTGCGGCGGTCGCTGTTTTTTGCCTCTTGTCCTCCTCAATCTATGCTCTGAACGACCTCATCGACTGCCAGCAGGATAAAAATCATCCGCTCAAAAAATCGAGGCCAGTAGCATCAGGTGAAATTTCGACTACTACCGCAGCTCTGTTTTCGTCTCTGCTGGCGGCAGCCGGACTATACTCTGCCTGGCTGATAAATTTTGAGCTATTAATCGTAGCTGTTATTTTCCTGCTGCTTAACGTTCTTTACTCAGTCTGGCTGAAGCATGTCGTCATTTTAGATGTAATGACAATTGCGCTAAGCTTTGTTATCAGAGCTTATGCCGGAGCGGTAGCAATAGAGGTAGCGGCATCGAAATGGATGCTGATAAACACCCTGTTTTTGGCGCTCTTTTTAGCGTTTGGTAAACGGCGGCATGAGTTAGTGCTCTTAGATGATGAAGCTTCCTCGCACCGGCAATCATTGAGTAAGTATTCACCTTATCTTTTAGATCAGCTGATATCTGTGGTAACAGCCTCGGTGGTGGTTGCCTATTTATTGTATACTTTTTCAAGCGAGGTTTCAACAAAACTAAATACGGAATACTTATATGTTACGGTGCCGTTTGTAGTCTACGGCATATTCCGGTATCTTTATCTGATTCACTATGAAGAAAAAGGCGGCTCTCCCACAAAAGTCTTGATTGGCGATAAACCTTTAATGCTGGATGTAATCTTATGGTTAGCTACGGTAATAATTATTCTTTATTTGATATAAAATTAAAGAGATTTGTATTAACAAGTTTTTTGCTTCTCTCTCTGGGGCTATCTCTTTCCTGCAGTAGTGACAAAAAAAGCAGTAAAGACACCAGTTCTCAGCTTGAAAAAGAATTAGCTGCGATTCCGTTTTCAGCAGATATGATTCTGCCGGGCAACTCTCCAGAAAAAAATATTACAATCGTCTCCGAGACGACTAACATAACCCGTAAAGAAGCAGCAACAGCTCTGGGTGATAAAGCTGACGAATATCTCAGTTCACTTATGATTGGTACGGTCAGACTGATGTACCAAGTAGACTCTGATACGATCAGAGCAGAAATTGCCCAGTTTGCCTCGATTGACGACGCCTATGGCTTTTACTCCCGCCTGAGACCGGACGGAATAACTCTCGATGGTATCGGTACTGAATCATTCTTTTACAAAAATAAGTACAAATTCACCAAAGGTGAATACGTAGTCTCTCTTTTGCAAAAGAGAAAAAGCAAAGACGCGCTGAAATCTTTTCGTAAACTGGCCGGTGAGATAGCCGGTAAAATCGAGCAGTCCCGGAGGGGGCAGCAGTTTTTCATTCTGTTTCCGTACGGCGGTCAGATCGTTCCTTCGCACAAGTATTACAGCCGCGACTTTATGGGAGTAGACGGACTAGACAGCGTTTATACTGTCAGCTACGCTGCTGACTCTGACACATTAATTCTTTTTCTATCAATGGACACCTCCGGAGAAAAATTTGTAAATTTGTCAAAATGGGGCCAAAGTTTAGATAAAGCCGGCCCGGTGCCTCCCGAATTCGACTTTTCCTCCGGGCATTCTATCGCCTTTGAACATCCCCATAGAGGGCAGATTGTAGCCGGACTTGTCAGGCAAAAGATAGCCGGTGTAATTGGTTATAAACGCGGCAGCGGCAGTAAATTATGCAGTCGCTGGATTAAAGGCCTCAGATAGCAGTTTAAAAATAAGAAAGGCGCCGACAAGCGACGCCCTTCTTGGGGGAGGTACTATGAAAAAAATTCGTAATGTTGTCCCAAGTTGTCTTATTCTTTTCATATATTGTAACAGCTAGTACTTAAAAAAGTTCCGGGAACTGCTGCCGTTTCATTCTACATATTTACATTTATTCAGATTTTTCGAGAGCTTTTCTTAGTTCTTCAAAATCTTCGCCATCTTTTACTGAATATTCATAGTTGATATACTCAAACTTGCCGTCCGGGCCGACCACAAAGACAGAGCGGCTCATCATACCGTTTTCCGGCATATAAACGCCCATCTTTTTCCCGAATTCACGAGTATGATCTCCCAAAAGTTTAAACGGCAAATTATGATGCTGAGCCCAGGCCTGGTGGCTGAAAATATAGTCACCGG
>JADFLZ010000097.1 GCA_022564135.1 Candidatus Zixiibacteriota bacterium | reverse complement strand
AGAATTAGCAAGCGTTTTAGAGAGCGGATTACCATACTCTAATATACAACCAAAATCGCTTTTTGCCTGAAAAATGTTACGGGGGGAGTCAGAATGGACGTAGGGGCTGAATATATTCAGCCCGCTCAAAATGGTCGCTATGATCCCACAGCAAGCTGTGGGCGACCCAGGCTTGGGTTATTACTATTTGAGTAAGTCGATCTTTCCTGCCAACGCTTTTGCCGCTGACATTATGGTTCCTTCAGCGGAAGAGAGATTTTTCGATGCAATTGGATAGTTTTCAGGTATCTTCGGATCAAAAGTTAGGTGAAAAAAATAGCGATAATCATCTACTGTCTGATTGTATAGATCGAGCAAGTTAAGAATATCAAAAAGAATTCGAGATTCTTTCAATTCAAATTGTCCTAGCTTTAATAATCCCGATTTGAGGGCTGTTAAAGTAAATTTCTTGACCGCCTCTCGCTGGGTTTCAGGCTTAGTAAGTGTTTGAAAAGCTACTCTCAATTCATTTTCATTTTTTCCTCTAAGTTCTTCTAATCCGTCTCTGATTTCCTGATTAACCGCAGTACCCTCATAGTTATGTACGAGCTCGCAAATCCAGTTAAAATCAGAAATTGTGAGGGCACCTCGCTTCTCAGCCATAAGATAGTAGGTTAGTGCGAGTCTTACTTGTAGCTCTTGAAGTTCAACAAGTACGATTTTTCTAAATTCTTTTGCTTTATTTTTCCTTCTGAAAAAATCCGTTACTAGAGTAGCTCCAAGAGTCAAAATTGCTCCGAGTATAGCTCCGAAGCCTATATACAAGAATTCCAAGAATTCCTCCCGTCATATTCACCACCAGTTTACTATAAAATACTTCTCCGAACTGCAATGTAAAGCGACTATAACTTTCACGGCATTTGGTCGCCCACAGCTTGCTGCCCAGTCCTGAGCTTGCCGAAGGGTGGGATCCTCACATACGAAAACTAATCTCAAAATTCACTAATATCCATCTTCAAAGGTACATCCGCTTTCCCTTCATACCAATTATAACTTGACCAAGGCCAATCTTCCGGCTGCTCTACCAACCCCCTGCGCACCGGGTTATTGTGACAATATTCAATCTTTTCACGCACCGACTCGCGACTGCGACAATTGTGGTCGTAACAGCGGCCCTGCCAGAATACTCTAGTTGTCTTTTCTGATTTTCCAGCAGTTGTTCTGAACCATTCGCGAGCTGACAGAGATTTGATTTCTCCTATCACTCTGCCAATTTGGGTACCGTCGGGCGGATGGATAACCAGATGAACGTGCTCCGGCATAATTACATATCCCAGGATTAGAAATTTATGTTTTTCTCGTGCGTTATTGAGACAGGTCAGAAGAATTTCTTTAGCACGGCTGTCATTGAGCGACGGCTCATTGCGGTAACAGTTAAAAGTGATGAATCTGGCCGTGCCGGTGTTGTCATAGTGTTTTAGCTTTGGAACGGAAAAAATATAGGCTCAGTATAAATTTAGCGCAAGTGGTCGTATGTTATGATCCCACAGCAAGCTGTGGGCGACCCAGATTCACCACCAATTTGCTGTAAAATACTATTCCTAAGAGCAATGTAAAGCGACTATTCTTATTACCACGTAGCAAGAGACTCTGAAAAAAGATGTCGAATATGACAAAACGAAGCCATTTTGCTGCTAATGTGGTGTACTATGGCAATTTTAAAGGAAAAGATAGATTCCCGACAACGACACTCCCCGTCTATACACGGGACTAAAGCGGGAATGACATGCAGGGCGGAAATAATAAAAGAAGCAGAAATAAAAAAGGGGCTGAATATATTCAGCCCCTGCAAGAAATACTATAAAAACATAAACTACTTCAATTCAATTTAAATCGTTTGGGTTTTCTGGCTTCCCATTCGACTACTATCGGGCTGGCTACAAATATCGAACTGTAAGTTCCGATTATAACACCCAGTATCAAGGCCAGCGCAAAGTTCTTGAGAACTTGGCCGCCCAATATATAAAGCGACCCGACTACCAACAGAACCGTCAGCGAAGTGTTGATAGTTCTTGAGAGCACTTCGTTTATGGACGTGTTGACTGTCGAAGCAAACTCTCCTTTGGCGCGGAATTTTTTCAGGTTCTCACGGATGCGGTCAAAAACGACTACCGTATCAGTCAGTGAGTATCCCGCCAGAGTCAGAAGCGCGGTGACGATTAACAAATCGAATTCGATACCAAAGATATAGACAATACCAACGACTGCCAGTACATCATGGAAGGTAGCGATAGTGGCCGCAATCCCTGAGCGGAAATCAAAGCGAATGCCGATGTACGTGACAATGCCGATTATTGACCAGAAGACTGCCCACTGGGCATCTTTTCGCAGCGATTCTCCGACCGCCGGCCCGATGATATGCTCTGAATCATGGGTAAAAGCATTACCGGCAAAATTCTCTCTGATTAATTCGTCCATGCGGTTAAGCCGCAGCTGTCCTTCGCTTTCTGTTTCAGGACGTTTTATCTTGAGAATAAAAGCGTTGGGCAATTCAAAATCTTGTAGTTCTGTAATTTGTGCGTCGGGAAATTCCGAATGCAGCGCACTTCGCAGCTGGTCAATTTTTACCGGCTCGTCAAAGTGTCCGGTAACCATGACACCACCGACAAAGTCAATGCCCAGATTGGCCTGGCCGGTCCAGATCATAAACAATCCTAAAAAGCCCGAAAGCACCAGCACCGCCGATATGCCAAAAGCAACTTTGCGGACGCCGATGAAATCTATATTTGTATCACCTATTATTCTAAACATTTTTTTCTTCCTTACAATCTATATGCTAAGTGTTTTATAAGATTTTCTGACTTCAAATATCTGCTTGGTGATTACATAAGCTGTGTATAAAGATATTGAAACACCAACGAACAGAGTAACTGCAAAGCCTTTGATAGGTCCGGAACCCAAAAGGAACAAAGCGCCGGCTGTTATCAGAGTGGTTACGTGCGAATCAAAGATAGCAATGAAAGCGCGGTTGTAACCGGCATCGATTGAGGCCCTGACGGTTTTACCCGTCCGCAGTTCTTCTCGTATTCGCTCAAATATAAGAATGTTGGCGTCTATCGATATACCTATCGTTAAAATTATTCCGGCAATACCGGGCATTGTCAGAGTCGCCCCCATACCGGCCATGAATGCCAGCAGGAAGAAAATATTAAAGACCAGACCGATATTAGCAATTAAACCGGAAAGACGATAATAAACGCCTATGTACATAAATACCAGAGCCAGTCCAATCAGCGAAGAGAAAAAACCTTTTTTAATGGAATCAGCGCCAAGTGTTGCACCGACTACATTTTTTTCTATAATTTCAACCGGAGCCGGCAGCGCTCCTGCTTTTAAGACAATGCTTAAGTCCCGGGCATTTTCAAAAGAAGCCGAGCTGCCCATTGTAATCTGTCCGCTGCCGCGAATTTTTCCCTGTATCATCGGAGCAGATTCCACCTTGTCATCCAGCAGAATCGCCATCGGTTTATCAATGTTAGCGCCGGTAAGCTGCGCGAATCTTGCCGACGCATCGCCGGAAAGTCTGAACTGTACCATCGGCCCGCCAAAGTTGTCTCTGGAAGGGGCTATGCCCTCTAAGAATTTCCCCAGAAACTGAACTTTCCTTTTCAAAATATACAGATAATAAACTTCGCGCTGGTTAGTTATTTGTGATCTGGTTGACCAGGCAAACTGCACGTCAATAGGAATTTGCTTTTGGGTTTCCGGCAGATTAAGCCAGCGGTCAATCAGCGCTCTCTGGTCTTTGTTGACTGCAAAACCGGGCCAGGAAATTCCGGTACGGTTATTAAACAGAATCGGGTCAAGCCGACTGGAAAGCGGCCGGTCGTTTTCACTCAAACTTAAGGTTTCATCAAAGTCAAACATTCCGGCGGTATCAACCAGACTGTCGCCCATCAACTCGGCCAGTATGTCTGAAGCCTTTATCTCGGAAGTGTCAGCGTCTTCGTCGGCTAAAGCCAGAGTATCAGAAGCTGTAGTTGTTTCTTCCGTTTCACCTGCCTTGGCCCTTTCATAAGCCGCGATGACCGAATCGATACGGCTGATAATCAAGTTGGCGTTTTCAGCAGATTCTACCATTTTGAATTCTAACAGTGCCGTCTGGCCTATCAGCTGTTCTGCCCGACTGGCGTCGGTAAAACCGGGCAGGTCGACAATTATTCTGTCGTGGCCCTGTTTCTGAATCTGAGGTTCGGTTACACCGAGACCATCAATACGGTTGCGGATAATCTGAATGGCCCGTTCGACGGCGTCTTCTCTTTCGGCTTCATTAAGTTCTTCGAGCTTAACTCTTAAAACAACGTGTATGCCTCCCTGGAGATCAAGCCCGAGACGAATAGCTTTTTGTTCAAGGGCTGTCAGAGAGCCGGGGTCTTTTTCGACCATGGCGGCCTTGTCCTCGGGGGACAGAGTCCACAGCTTGAACGTATTCCAAAAGGCCATGACTGCCAGCACCAATAATATGAGAGTAATAACTACTCTCCAGTTACTTAACTGCATTTGAATTCCTTTCTATAATTATAGAACGCTAAGTTTTTATGGAAATTTTAGCCCGGTCGGGCTTCGAAAAAACAGATAATTTAGATTAGCTGGTGCCGGAAGGTTTCTCTCCCAAGAGAGTAAACTGGCGACCTAAACCTGAATCGACCATCGACAGCGTGTTTTTGTCTTTGAAGCTGCTTCTTTGGTCTTTATGAGCGGAGACGCTGAAGAAATCTGAATTCCTGCGGCTGTCTCTCTTAGATTGATTGCTGGTAGAAGTAGTCAGGCTGGCTGCCATTATCCAGGCGGTTGTTTCTGTTCTTGAGGCCGGATTAGTAGCCATGCCTCTGGAGCCTTCTTCGCTACTGTTAGCATCTGTCAGACTCTTCAGTTCAAGCTGCCCGCAGGCATCTGCAGAGCAGGCAAGTTCAGAGCTGTTTTCAGAGGTAAAGCAGATGAGCAAAAAGGCGCTCAAGATTAAGACCGGCAGCAGAGCTTTGTAGTCGATTTTAAAGCTGAGTCTAAATTTTATGGCAGAATTTTTCATACTTGGCCTGGGCAAATATAACTACTTGCTTTTATTCGTCAATTGGTTTTTGACTTATAAGAGAATAGTTCGGCCAAATTGTTCAATTTCTGCAACATTTAGCCGGGCTATTTGGAAAAAAGGCCTGTTTTTATAGTCGGCAGGATTGATGCCCGGGTCTTAAAAATATAGATCGCTGCAAAAACCATATATATGACGGCCACTTCCATCCTTATTTGCTGCACAATTAATTGGGATAAAAACAGCACAAGCAGCAGCAAGCCGCTGGTGCGGTTGAATTTTAAGCAGATGAGCAGAGCTACTCCAAAGAGCGACTGAGCAGCTGTCAGGAAAAGTTCGGCGTTTTGAAAATTGTCCAGCATAAAGGGCTTTACTTCCTGAGCAGAAATTGCATAAACCAGCGGGATAGTACCTACCAGCAAGGTCCACTGGTTTACTTTGGAGGACATTATAGCTTTCATGGCCGCCCCTGCCTGACCTCGCAGTGACCAGGTGGCAATGATTATGAACTCCGGCGCCTCCGAAGCCAGAGGTGCCAGCCATTGTACCAGCAGAAATTTATCAATCCCTAACAGTTCACCCGTATCTAATAATGAGACAGCAAACGGCTCAGCTACGGCGAATATAGCCATCCCTGCAAATATGAACATTAAAGCAGTACAAACCCGGCGGGGGAAGTCTTTCATATTAGCCACGATTTTGACCGGGCCTACCAGATCCGGCTCTTCAGATTCCATTTTAGCTACTCTTCTGACATAAAGTCCGTAAAGAGTTACCAGAATAACGGTATCGATGAGATTAAGGCTGCCTTTTAGCGGAATTGTAAAAGAATATAGTGTTGCCGCTGCCAGATAGAAAATTTCGACTCGCTGGTGCTCATTGAGTATTAATTCTTTTTTCTTGGTAGCCCAGATATAAAGAAAAAGAATGACCGGCCAGCCCATACCGACCAAAAGCCTGTTGGCCCCGGTCATATTGGCAATGGCATATTGAGCCTGTTCAGGGTCATGGGCGGCTTTCCAGGTAAAGACAAAGTCAACGGCATACTCCGGAAGTACCGCCAGCAGAGCCATTATGGCAATTGCCAGAGACTGCGAGATATCAATCTGAGCTGCTTCGGCGGCCCAAGAAAGAATAAAAGCCGCTCCAAAAATCGCAGCACCAAAAAGAATCGAGCCAAAAACAGGTGAAATATGAGTTTCAGAATATCCCAGCCAGACTCCGGGCAGAGTCGCCAGCACTGTCACGATAAAGGCCAGGTACAGCCCCGGCGATAATTGGAATTTGCGATCAGGATGACTCATCGAATTTAATTATGACCCTGCAGTTTCAAAATCAGCCGCGGATTATCATGTTGACGATATCTTTGCGAAGCAGCACCCCGACCAGATTGTCATCAGCTACAACAAAGACGCGCCTGATATCTTTAAATATCATCATAGCGGCCACTTCGACTATCCGAGTATCAGGTGTGGTGACCTCGTAGTCGTCACGATATAGCTGCGATACCCTGATCTTGTCTTCCTGTTTCAGTAATTCTTCGAACGGTTCAACATCCAGAGAATAATTAAGATTCGAAATTAATGATTTGTAATCGGGCAAAGCTGCTTTTATGAGGTCTCTGTCATTTATAACACCGACTAACTTGCCGCCGTCATCAACGACCGCCAGAGCCGACAGCCGGTTACGAAACATTTCGTTGGCTACGTCCTTGAGGGTATCATCGGTAGTAACCGACGAAATATGGTGACGCATAACATCGCGTACCAGAAGTTCCTTGTCGATGGTAACGTTCGCTTCTGATATCAGCTTAATCAACTCAGCCCTATTATTGACGTTTTTGATAGTTTCTAAAATCCCGGGCGTCCGTCCGAACTGCGCCAATCCTGATAATGTCTGCAGGTATAGCTTGGCAATCGTTGAAGGAGTCAGCAGCAGACAGACTACATGTACGGGGATACTGTCGCAGGTTCGGCCTTCGAGTCCGCTTCTGGAGATACCGACCAGTATATACATTTCATCGACAGCCTTTGTACGCGCATGCGGAAAAGCAAAACCGTGACCATAGGAAGTATCTTCGATATCTTCTCTTTCCCTGACAGCTTTTAAGATTTTTTCATAGTCCAGCTTGACGCCTTCTTCTTTTATCAGGTTTAAGAGTTCTACCACAGCTTCGTCTTTGCTTTTAGCTTTCAGGTCAATATTGACCCTGCGTTCCATTAAGAGATTTGCAAGTTTCACCTGCTGCTACCTTTCCATTTCCGCTGCCGGCTGCCGTTTTTTTTGTCTTAGGACTGCAGGAGAAACTACTCCGCCTGAGACCAGATACTTTATGGCTTCTTCTATGGTCATATCCAGATAAATGACATCCTCAGCCGCTACTATTACAACCATACCAGAAATAGGTGTCGGCGTAGATGGCACAAAGATCGCCATGAAATCCCGGAGCTGGCCGTCTTTTTCCATCTTAAATTTTTGAGAAATAAAACA
>JADFLZ010000096.1 GCA_022564135.1 Candidatus Zixiibacteriota bacterium | reverse complement strand
TTCGCCGGTGACCGCAGCCGCAAAGAGACGCTGGTGGCACATGGTTTCCGGCTGCCCTCGGCTCTTGATAACCGGCCTTTGCAATTTGACGAATTTGACGGCATGATAAAAAAAGTTATTTATGTCTCGGCCACTCCCGCTGATTACGAGATTGAACAGTCCGAAGGGGTAGTGGTAGAGCAGGTAATCCGCCCGACCGGTCTCTTAGACCCGCAGATAACAGTTCTGCCTCTGTCTACGCAGGTCGATGATTTGATGGAGCAGGTCAGGCTGCGTCTGGAGCGAGGTGAGAGAACGCTGGTTACTACTTTGACTAAAAAGATGGCTGAAGACCTGGCCGATTACTTAGACCGTTCAGGAATAAGAGTCCGCTATCTTCACAGTGAAATTCTTACCATAGAAAGAACCGAAATTATCCGGGATCTTCGGCTGGGGGAATTTGACGTGCTGATAGGAGTAAATCTGCTGCGGGAGGGGCTTGATTTGCCGGAAGTCTCGCTGGTAGCGGTAATGGATGCTGACAAAGAAGGTTTCCTGCGCTCGGCCAGGGCTCTTATTCAGACCGCCGGACGCGCCGCCCGTAATAAAAACGGCGAAGTCATTTTTTATGCTGATAAAATTACTGACTCTATGAAAAAGGCTATCGACGAAACCAACCGCCGCCGAAAAAAGCAGGCAGCCTATAACAAAGAGCATAATATCAATCCTGAGACAATTTTTAAGACTCGAGATGAAATTTTGCAAAGTACCGGTTTTGCCGACACCCGCACGGTTAAAAAGAAGAAATTTGAATTACCGGGGCGCTATGAAGAGCTCGATCGGGATGGCAAGATTTCATTCCTAATGGGTTCTATGATGAAAGCCGCCGAGAACCTTGATTTTGAAACAGCTGTCCTGTTTCGTGATGAAATCAAGCTGCTGCAGGGCCGGCCGGGCAAAAAAAGTCATAAAAAGCGCTGAAAGCGGGTTATAGTCAGTTATTGAGTTTTTCTTGTTGTCTTAGCGGCTGTCTTTAGGCAAATTAAATTAAACTGAATTCAAAATATTTTAACAGGGAGTAAAAATGCTTAAGCAAAAGATCAAATTTTTGCCGCTTCTACTGATTTTGGTAATGGCCTTAATGTCGGTTGGCTGCGGCACAAAAATTTCATCGGGTCACCGGGGAGTTTTCTACGCTACTTTCGGTTCCGGTACCGAGTTCGGAACAATTTACCCGGAAGGTTTCAACTGGCATCTGCCGTGGAACCGGATGATTGTCTATAAGATTCAGCTGCAGGAAAGAAAGGAAAACCTGACCGTGCTGTCATCCGACGGCGCTACAATCCGTATGGATGTTTCGATTTTATTTCGTCCTATTGCCAGTAAATTAGATTCTTTACAGGTGGAAATCGGCGAAGACTACTATAACATAAAAGTGTCTCCGACCATAAGGGGCATCGCTCGCGGAATTGCCGGCAGGTACAAGCCGGAAGAAATTTATTCTACCAAACGGGAGGAGATGAACAAGGCGATTGAAGAAGGATTAAGAGAGGCTATGGCCCCTAACCACATTGAAATTACGAATGTGTTGATTCGGGACATTACCATTCCTGAGGAAATTTCGCGGGCTATCAATTTCAAGCTGACAGCCGACCAGGAAGCTCAGCGGATGAAGTTTACCATTGCCAAAGAAAGGCTTGAGGCGGACAGAAAACGTATCGAAGCCAAGGGTATTGCTGATTTCCAGAAGATTGTCAGCGCCGGTATTACGCAGTCGCTGCTAAAGTGGAAAGGGATAGAAGCAACGCTGGAAATTGCCAAATCCAACAACACCAAGGTGGTAATTATTGGCAGCGGCAAGGCGGGTCTTCCGATTATATTGGGAGGGGATGTCGGAAAATAAATCTGAGTTAGAAATATGTACGAATAAAAAAACGGCAGCATTTACAGCTGCCGTTTTTTTATGGTAGATGCTCTCTTAATTATCTGTGTATTCTTTTAACAGTTCGCGGGCAATAACTATTCGCAGAATCTGGTTGGTTCCTTCAAAAATCTCGCATAAGCGAACATCACGATATATTCTTTCGACATTGTATTCGTGAGTGTATCCATAGCCGCCGAGTATCTGAATAGCGCTGTGGGCAACTTCAGTACCCATTTCAGACGCCATCATTTTGGCTATGGCTGCTTCTTTGATGGCAGCTTTGCCTTTGGATTTAAGCCAGGCGGCCTGATATACAGCTAATCTGGCCGTATGGATTTTGGCTTCCATATCTGCCATCATAAACTGCAGGCCCTGAAAAGTCGATATCTCTTTACCGAATTGCTTTCGCTCACATGAGTACTTGGCGGCAATTTCAAGAGCTCTTTGAGCCATGCCGACCGCTTGCGCCCCGATAGAAATGCGGCCATGGTTTAAGGTCTCCATAGCAATGTTGAAGCCTTTGCCAACTTCGCCTATCTGATTCTCTTTGGGCACTCTGTAATCAGTAAAAATAATTTCGCTGGTAGGCGAGGCCTTATAGCCCATTTTATCTTCATTTTTACCGACAGCGAAACCAGGTCTATCAGTTTCTATGACAAAGGCTACAATACCTTTGGTGCGCAATTCGGGATTAACGGTGGCGAAGAGGATAATGTAATCTGCATCGGCTCCGTGAGTTACCCAGAGCTTGGTGCCGTTTAGGACATAGCTATCGCCGTCTTCGGTAGCCAGAAGCCTGAGAGATACAGCGTCAGAACCAGAGCCTGCTTCGGATAACGAATAGGCTGCCATTTTATCGCCTGAGCAGACAGCAGGGATATATTTTGTTCTCTGCTCTTCGGTGCCGTATTCCAGTAAAGGAAAAGTAAACAGGGAACCATGTACCGCCGCCACTAAAGCATGCGAGGCACAGCCACGGGCAAGTTCTTCCAGTGAAATAACATAGGCCAGTTCGTCCAGCCCGGTTCCGCCGTATTTTTCAGGCACTTTGACGCCCATCAGCCCCAGTTCGGCCATCTCTTTTATAACGCCCCGGTCTAATTTTGCGTTTTTGTCAAATTCCCCGGCATGAGGAAAGAGCCTTTCGTCGGCAAATTTGCGGGCTACATCTTTTACATATTGCTGTTCTTCAGTGAAACCAAAATCCATCTCAATCCTCTATTTCTACTTTTAGTAAGAACAGAATTTAGAAAATTGCGCCCGAGTAGGCAAGCGCTTAGGCAGTCAAGATTTGGAAGATAGAACTAAGCCAATCTGCGACAATCAGAATTTTGGCATTCTGCTGTCTTACAGCGGCTTTCCTCTGAAGATATAGTCTACCAATTTGGTCAAATCCAGGATATTGACCGAGCCGTCGCTGTTGACGTCTGAGATTTCCAGAGGCTCGGGTAGCTCGCCCTTTCTAAACAGAAAATCTACAAGTAACGTCAAATCGGCAATGTTTACTGTACCATCCTGATTGACGTCACCTCGCAAATGCCCAGTAAGAGTAAATGATCCCAGGGCCCTCACAGATCGTTCACCTGCGGTAGCTGCAGCTATCGAGTAAACAGCAGTGATAGTATTCCAGACCGGAGAGTATGCTCCAAATAGCTCTCTTAAGGGAACCTCAAGTTTTAGCACTTTTCCAGCGTAATTCGGAAGCGAGCTCAAAATCTCAACAGAGCTTGGAACGGTCGAGCTGTTCACAATTATCGAACTTTGATTTATAGAACTTACATCAATCTCCTGCTCAATATTGCCCATGTATATGGTTGCGTAAGCTGGTTCTATCGTAAAGGACTCAATCACATGAAATTGGTTTTTGCTAATTGTAGTTTTTGCAGCAAGTGAAAATGGTGATGAGGACAAAATGGCTTCTATCAATTCTCGGGCGTTAACATAATCCATATACCAGAGGTGAAATCCAAAGGCATAGGTACTGGCCTTGAGCCGCGGCAAGTGGTTTCTTACTCCGATTACTCTGCTTTCCTGGACAGAAGTTCCGGGATAAACGGATTTGAACAGGTGAGTGATTTCGCCTCTGTCATTGGGGACAAAAGTAGCCACGCCGGGAGGTGTCGGCATGGTCCAGACATTTCTAAGTCTGGGCGTAAACGGATCACGGGAAAAATTGAAATGCGCCGAGGGCAAACTCCCGTCTTGCTGTTGTGCCAGATTGAATCCGAAAAGAGAGTCAACGTACGGCTCCGAAGTATTACTGTAGTAATATTTTTCTCCTCCAAAAAATAGTGAGTCAATTCCCAGGAATTCTTTGACGAAAGAATGGCCGATATCAACGTAGCCGGGTGTGCCATCGTGGTAAGTAAGCCCCCAGCCAAATCCGCTAAATCTGCCGAAATAAGCAAACTTGCCCCCGTAAGCAATATACCGTTCAAAACCGCCGGTAGAGTCCTGATACTTGTTACTGAAAAGCGACTCGGTCAGGCGGTCATCAACTATAACAAGTCTGTATTGCATAAAGTCGTGCCAGTCCATGCAGTTTATTGAGCGGTCGGGGCAGTTGGTCAGTTTGGTCGAGTCGCGATAATTATAAATGTCATAGTCGAATCCTTGAAGAATATTGTTATAAAAAGAAAGGATTGAATCGAGATAAACATAGCGATGAGCCGTCAGAGCCAGGCTGTTGGTGACCAGTAAAATGTCTTTTGTTTTTTCGGCCACAACGTTTGAGATAATTATTTTTGAAAATTCGGACTCAAAACCATACTGGTCAGCAGTTACTATAAGATACGCCTCGCCTTCAGTTACATTACTATCGACAAAAGTGGTGTCGCTGCCTGACAAGACCGCATATGGCTCCATGGCATAAAAATAGTAAGTCTTGTCATTGGCAAAAAATGAGTCATGCGGCTGAATAAACTGGACTTGGTAACCCCTGTCGTAAAAGGCATGATATCCCCGAACTGCTTCGGCTGAATCTGAGAACTTATATACATTGATATGATCAATAGCTTCTTTTTCTGGTAATTGCCATTTGATATAGAGCGGACCGTTTGGATTGGCAAAAGCATAACGGGAAGCCAGCTGCAAAGGGTTTGGTCGCGGATTTAACTTAAACCGTATCGGTTCACTCTTTTCACCTGTTTCAGAGAATGTCTTATGTGCTATCTGCGCCAGATAATGTTTCTGACGGTCAAGACTGTCCAGAGAAAAGCGGTAGGTTCTGTCAATTACAACGGGCAAGGCGCCGCCAGGGGGAGACCACCAGGGCGGGACCGCTCCCGGATAAGGCAACGAATCCAGCGGAGCTTCAGTTATATATAAGTAATAGCCATAGACATTCTGATAAGTCCAGGGATCCCATTGAAGTTCTGCTGCGTCCAAACTATCTTTAATCAGTTGTAATCCAAGAGGCGGCAAAAGAGGATTTAAAAGCAGGTCTGCCAAATTTCCTGAAACAGCTGCGGTTGCAATTAAATCATCGAAATACAGTTGCGAGAGATAGATATCAGGAAAGTCAGGCAGATAGTGAATCGGACCGGCACCGGGGTGAACATATTCTCCTGTAAAAGTAGCGAATAGAATTCTGGCGCTGGAATCAGGTTTTAAATTAAAGGGACCTATAGACATCATAAACTTGGCGTCATGGCCCTGACTGTAGGCCCCTGCTATTGATGAATTAGGCGGCAGCCAGACAGAACTGGTGTCTCCGATGGTGCCTGTAAATATCTGGTCGTAGTCCCACTCATCAAAGCTCATCATATAATATTTGTTGGAGTCCCCTTCAGGTGTGCCTATGCCGCCGGTTCCAAAATCTCTGAACGGGTTTTCGGGCGTGCCCCGCTGGCGTGGGCCAAAATCTCTGGTAGGATCTCCGCTAGATAGCCACCAATTGAAGTTAGTGTCTAAAGCTTGAAAAGAAGTTGATAGAAATTTGAAAGCGAAAGCACGGTCAGCCGGATTATCTGCAGAGTAATCAAAATCACCATCGTCGTCTATTATATAGCCGATGCCGTGTTCTTTGAGTGAGCCGGTCAGGTCATCGGTATGAGAGGATGGGATGTTGCCGATATCACAATCAAAGAAAAATCCGCAGTAGCCTTCGCTGATATCTTTGCTGCCTACGTTGGTAATTACCAGGTCATAAATAATAGTTTTATTTTCCGGAGAAGTTTGCCAGTTGAAACTTCGACTGGCTACTTTAATGTTTAGTGGCCGGTGGTAGAAAACAAAAGGGTCAAAGGTATTTTGCGAGTTTTTAATAGTATCAGCGAATTCGGCCCTATAAGATTGGTCAGCGATATAGTTAACTAAATTGACAGTTCCCTTTTTTTTAGGGTTTTTAAAATTTGGCGGGTAAAACTCATAGCTGGCCTGCCAGCCGTCAGCTCCGACGCTGACTAAGGTGTCACCATCGACAATTCCGCCTATCCATATCGCTCCGCCAAAGAGATATTCCGGACCGGATTCAGGAGGTGTCACAAATCCAAAAGGGTAAGTTGGAACCGGGAAATCATAAAGAGCTTGTGAAAAGGCGTTACCAAATGAACCAAAGCAATTAAAAGTGGCATCAATTTGACCTGTCCTGTGAAGACCGTGATATAACGGCCAGTTTATCAAGTGATCGGTAATTTCGCTTGAAACACTCTGAGCAGATGGATCAAATAGAGTATCTTTGCCCAAGTTGCCAAGGTCTCTGGCTGAGACTGCAGATACGGTGCTTAAATAGACCGGCAACAAAAGAATCAGAAAGAATTGAACAAGTTTCATTAGTCCTCCCCAAATCAGATATAAAGCCTTATTAGAAATCTATGATATTCTCAAAGTTCTAAAAGCCATTTTTTTCAGAGGTATTAAGAACCCCTGCCTTAAGAGGCCAAAATTGAGGGGAGGCTGCAAAAGCAGTCATATTTTGGCCTGTTTTATTCACTTATAAGACGATTGAAAGATCATTTTGTTTAATATCAAGAGTAGTTTCTGCGCTTTAGATTCTACTTTCAATTGGTCTGCATATTGCATTGGGAGACAATGCCCTGTCTTCCCTTGACAATCTGGGCTGAAAGGATATATTTTGGGTGTACAACAGGTAACAAGCGTACTACATAAGGCTTCTACCTTACATCACCTGATTCTTTTGATAGAAAAAGAGTTAAAAGTACTGGCACCGGGCTGGCCGGATGAATAATCAAAGAGCGCATTTAGGCGTTAATCCGATAAGCAGGTTTGCTTAATATTTGGCCGCCTCAGGATTTTAGACTTAAATAAATTTAAGTCAACCAATGTGGAGGAAAGAAAACGGCAAAAGGTGATTCTTTTGCCAGGGATTAATTTGCAGGGCTGTGAATTCTGCCTGCAAGTTTATGCCCACACCGTCTTACCTGTATCACAAAAATGAATTCCACTTTTTAAAATAATTATAGAGGCGAGTTTTACCAAGAAGGAAAGTAAGTGAGAGAGCTTTTTCGTCATATTTCTAAATTTTCTTTAGTGTTAACTTTTGTATTGATGGTTCCTTTTTCTGGGAGCGCTTCTGCAATTAGTCTGGACTGTGATACAACCGAAATCACCAGTCATTTTACTCTTCTTTTTGAGGGAGTGACCTATGATACGTCAGCCGGTACGTCAAAGTGGGATTATTCTTTGCAATGGGACGGACACCCGCC
>JADFLZ010000095.1 GCA_022564135.1 Candidatus Zixiibacteriota bacterium | reverse complement strand
TTGAATAACAACAAGTTAAGCAGATACTTGGGTTACTTCTCGAAAATATTTGAATCTCTCCTTTGAAAATCGCGTAAAATATACTATATTAGCTAAGTGAAGAAGTGGCTGGGCTTGCCGCTAACTTAGTAGAAGGCATAAAGTTAGAACAGGATGGGAAAAATGAACAGGAAAGTGTTAATTGCTGCTAACAACATGATTTTCACTTCCAAGATTATGACTATCCTTGATGGCATGGAGGCTGAAGGCATCAAGGCTATTCGATCTGACGAAATTTTTGTAAAGGCTCAGGAATTGAGCCCGGACTTGATAATTATCGACTTAAATCTTAACGGCATAGAAGCACCCTCGCTCATTAATAAACTTCGCTCCTACGGCTCGACCAAGAAGATTCCTATAGTTTGCTATTCGCCGAAGACGCTAAAAGACCAGATGGATGCGGCCCGGATGGCCGGAGCAAACGAAGTTTATTCCAACTCACGGATGTCATCCCGGATGAACAAGATTCTGGGCAAGTACGTTCATCACTAAATTTCGTTTTAAGTAAAGCGTCACGCCCAAGCCTCAGGCTTGGACCAAATAAGTCTGAATTCATTCGCTGCGCTTTAGTCTGTTCTTTTGGGAAATACTTTTGAGTGGGCATTTATAATTAGCTGCTGTATAATGTATAGATGACCAGACGGCATTCTTTAATTTTTTCTCTCTTATTGTTCTTTTCTGCAAACGCTCAGGCAGTCGATATAGATTCTCTCTTTATCGAATCAGTCGGCGGACAGAAAGCATATGAGAGACTCAAGGAACTAAAATCATTCAAAGTTGAAGGCCGTATAAACTGGAACGGAATCGACGGCGATTACACCGCCTTATATCTGGCGCCGGATAAGATTTTAACATCGGCAGACTTTGGGAAATTCGAGTTAGTTCAAGGCTATGACGGCAAAACCGCCTGGCAGATAGATATGCACGGAGGAGTTTCTGAGCTGACCGGCTATGAAAAAAACGATCTGATTAATAATCTATATCTTCTCTCTTTCGAGTATCTTCTTAACCAGAATTTAAGCCGTAATTGCGAGCATATTGAAGCTATTAGCACTGATGACAGCGGCTTCCATCATATAATTTGCTTTGCCATAGAAAATGACACCCTCAAATTTGCATTTCGTACAGACAATTCCCGCTTAGAGATATTTGCAAGTACAGTCGACAATCTTCAAATCAACACTTCTATGCACGATTATAAAAAATTTGAAGGCATATATTTTCCGACTAAGACAATCACTACCAGCCCCGAGGCGCCTATTCGAGCTGAAATCAATATTGAAAATGTCGAATTCGACCTGGATTTGGAACCCGGCCTGTTCTCTATGCCTGAGCTGAAGTTCAGCGATTACAATTTCCCCAAAGACTCTGTTTCCATAACAGTCCCTTTCAAATACAGCCGCGGCCATATCCTGGTCCGCTTAAAAGTCAATGGCAGCAAGTTCGGCTGGTTCATTCTTGATACCGGCGCCTCAGCCAGTTTTTATGACAAAACATTCGTCGCAGAAATGAATTTAGAACGATTCGGAGAACTTCCGGCTATGGGTCTTGGCGGTTTCCAGAGCCTGCAGTTAACTAAGTTTGATTCTATTTCCGTTGGTCCGGTGACTATATATAACCAGACTGCCGGGGTTATGCCGCTGGATGCTCTGGCCGGACTTATTCAGAGTAAATTGACTTTTGGGGGACTTTTGGGCTATGACTTTTTTGTCAGGTTTCCTCTGCTTATAAATTTCAGGCGCCAGACTCTTACCATATTTAATCCTGAAAAATTTGAGATTGAACATTCCCGGCGAGCGGTTCCTTTTCAACTGACTATGAAAATACCGACTGTCAGGGCCACGGTTAATGGTGTCCGGGGTGATTTTCTGATTGATCTGGGCAATGCCTTTGGTCTGATCATTCATCAGAATTTCGGCCGGAAACTGGCAGCTGTCGGTCAACTCAAAATCGATAGCTCTTTGAGTACCTTTTTGGGAGGAGTCGGCAAGGGAGCTGCCGTCAGCAAAATCTCTATAGCAAAGCTTATGTTAGAAAATCTTGAAATAGAAATTTCGGAAGGACTGCTGGCAGATTCCGGTTCAGGTATAATCGGGTCGAAGTATATTTCAGGAAATATCGGCACTATGATACTTGAGAATTACCAAATCCTCTTTGATTACGCTAATAGCCGGTTATTTCTATTTGAGCCAGGCAGTTCACCATTTTAACCCCGTTAATTGCCAAAAGAGGGTATTGACAGTTTTCGGTTTGCAGGTATATTGGAAGATACAACTTGTTGACTAATAGGGGATTATGATGTTTAAAAGAATTGTCCTGTTGCTTTTGGCTTTGATTATTGGTACTGCCAGTGTCTGGAGTCAAACCGCTGAGACCGATTTGCTTGACCGCTTCTTTAAGAGCCACCAAATCGGAGTTCGAATGGGTGTTTGGTCTAATATGGGCGATATTCCACCCAGTCGGTTGGATGACCCAAGCAGCAATTCAACTCTGGTCAGCAAAATAGCAAATTCTAATTTCTATTTCGAAGGGTATTTTGCTTATCGCATCAGCCCTCTTATAATGATGGAAATGTCTTTTGGAATGTCAAACAGAGGCTCTGTCACATTGACCGAATCCGGAACAACTAATGTCGGCAATCTTATTCTTTACCCTCTGCTGGTACAGGCGAAGTTTTATCCTTTTTCAATAATTCACAGCCGCATACAGCCGTACGTAACCGGCGGCGGCGGCATGTACTACGGCCGAAGAAGCACCCAGATTTCTACTACCAGATTTCTGGTCACACGCGACGAATCGAGTACAGACTTTTACTATTCAATAGGCGGCGGCATTGATATTCCACTGGCGAATTCTTTGGGGCTGGAGCTCAACGCCAAGTATATGCCTATAAATTTTTCTAAGTCACTCATCACTATTGAAAAGTACGATGGTCTCAGTATTACTATTGGACTCAAATATTTATACAATAAAGATGGCAAAACACGGAAAGGTCGTCATCGTGAAAATAGGTATTAACGGATTTGGACGTATCGGCAGACTTGCCCTGAGAGCGGCGTTAAAAGAAAACATGGAAGTTGTCGGGATAAACGACATTACCGACTCTGAAACACTGGCCTACTTGCTCAAGTATGACTCTATTCACGGTCGTTTTGACGGCGAAGTAATTTCCGATGGCAACTCTCTGTCGGTTAACGGTAAGAAAATCCCGGTCAGCTCAGAAAGAGACCCGGCAAAACTGGACTGGGGTAAGCTTGGTGCCGAAGTGGTACTGGAGTGTACCGGGCTGTTTCGCACCAAAGCAGAAGCCTCAAAACATATTGCAGCCGGCGCCAAAAAAGTTTTAATCTCAGCCCCGGCCAAAGACCACGACGGCACTTTTATACCGGGCATCAACAGCGATAAATATGACAGCGCCAATCATCATGTAATCTCAATCGGTTCCTGCACCACCAACTGCCTGGCTCCGCTGGTAAAAGTTCTTCTGGAAAACTTTGGCATGGTCCAGGGATATATGACAACTATTCATGCTTATACCTCGGATCAAAGGTTGCAGGATACGCCTCACAAAGATTTGCGCCGCGCCAGAGCTGCCGCAGTATCAATGATACCGACCACAACCGGTGCGGCCAAAGCTATCAGCGAAATTTTCCCTGAACTCAAAGGCAAAATGGACGGCACTGCTGTACGGGTACCAACAATTTGCGGCTCACTGGTTGATCTTTCGGCGATAGTAGAAAAAGAGGTGACGACTGCAGAAGTTAACGAAGCTTTCAAAATCGCGGCGGCAGACCCGAATCTTTCGGCGGCGCTTGAGTACTGCCAGGACCCGATTGTATCAGTTGACATTCTGGGCAACCCCCATGGCTCTATTCTTGATTCTAAAATGACCTGGGCCAATGGAAAAATGGTCAAGCTTTTCAGCTGGTACGACAACGAGTGGGGTTTTACCAGCCGCATGATTGATATGCTGAAAATTATGTAATTTTTTGAGAGTTAACAATATCAATGCAAAAAATTTCAGTTTCAGATATTAATTTCCGCGGACGAAAGGCTCTCTTAAGAGTTGATTTCAATGTTCCGATTGATAAGGCAGGTAAAATTACCGACGATCACCGACTCACCAGCACTCTGCCTACTATTAACAAAATCATAAACGATGGCGGCATAGTTATCATCTGCTCTCATATGGGACGTCCACAGGGAAAAGCAGTCAAAGAGTTATCACTGAAGCCGATCGCAAAAAGATTGTCAGAACTTCTGGGTAAGAATGTTCTCTTTGCAGAAGATTGTATCGGGCCCGAAGCCTCCAATCTGACCGGCAAACTGTCAGCAGGCGACTGTTTGTTACTTGAAAATCTTCGTTTTCACATTGAAGAAGAAAATAATGACGAGAACTTCGCCCAAAAACTATCAACCCTGGCAGACATCTATGTCAATGACGCTTTCGGCGCAGCTCATCGCGCCCATGCTTCAACAACAGCCATCACCAAATTCTTCCCGCAAGCGGTGGCTGGTCTTTTAATGGAAAAAGAACTTCGCTTTTTGGGGCAGGCCTTAAACAGCCCCGACCGTCCCCTGGCAGCAATAATCGGCGGAGCCAAAGTTTCTGATAAGATTGACATAATTGATAACCTGCTGGGTAAAGTCGACCTGCTTTTGATCGGCGGCGGCATGGTCTTTACTTTTGCCAAAGCCATGGGTTACAGTATTGGAGAATCGCTCTTGGAAAAAAACAAGATAGATCTTGCCAAAAAATTAATTGAAGAATTTGAACGCTCGGAGACTACCGTAGTCTTTCCGACCGATACGATAGTGGCCGCAGAAATCTCTGACTCGGCTAAAACAGAAGTCGTCTCGATTGAAGCTGTTCCGGATGGCTCAAAAGGACTTGATATCGGCCCTGAGTCGGTCAGGCTTTTTAAGAAGGCCCTCAAAGACGCTCGTACTATAATATGGAACGGACCTATGGGAGTATTCGAATATAAGCCGTTTGAAACAGGTACTTTTGAAATTGCCAGAGAACTGGCAGAGCTGACAGCAAGCGGCACCAAAACAATTGTCTCCGGTGGTGACACCGGTGCCGTCATAGCCAGGTTAAGGCTCGAAAATAAATTCACCCATATTTCTACCGGCGGTGGAGCGACGCTTGAATTCTTAGAAGGAAAAAACCTGCCCGGTATTGAAGTCCTAACTGATAAACCAAAAGTTCAAGCAGTCTGATGTCCCGGCTAAAAATCATTGCCGGCAACTGGAAGATGAACTGTACCCCGGCCGAATCTAAAGAGCTCATCACCAGCTTAATTGCCAGCGAAAAATCTGAATCTGAGATTGTTACAATTGTCTGTCCTCCATTTATTTCTTTGTCAATGGTAGCAGAGCTTTTATCAAAAAGCAGTATTGAACTCGGCGCTCAGAATCTGTCTGAGCATGAATCCGGAGCCTATACCGCCGAAATTTCGGCTGATATGCTGATTGCTGCCGGTGTCAAATATGTTATTATCGGGCATTCGGAAAGACGTCAATATCACTATGAAAATGACAGTCTGATAAACGCCAAGCTCAAAATAGCCCTTAATAACGGCCTTCTGCCCATCTTTTGTGTCGGAGAGACCCTTAAAGAAAGAGAAGCCGGCCACAGCCAAAAAGTGGTTTCCGGGCAATTGTTAAAGGGCATGGCTGGCCTGAGTGTAGAAAATATGAAAAATCTGACTGTCGCTTATGAGCCGGTTTGGGCTATTGGGACAGGCAAAACGGCAACTCCTGAAATGGCCCAGGATATGCATAAGTATATACGAGAGAATTTGGCCAAAATTGAACCAGCTATTGCAAATTCGACGTCTATTTTGTATGGTGGATCGGTTAAGGCCGATAACGCTGCCGGACTATTTAGCCAGCCTGACATAGATGGGGCTCTGGTTGGCGGAGCGTCGCTTAGCGCCGATAGCTTTATGAAGATAATAGAAGCAGCTTGAGTTTTAAATAAGGAGAATAATTTTGTTTGCAATTTTAGTAGTTACTCACATTCTCATTTCGTTTTCATTGATACTTGTAGTTTTGATGCAGTCAAGCAAAGGTGAAGGTCTGGCCGGTTCTGCCTTTGGCGGCGGCGGTGTTTCCGGTGCGGTCTTTGGCGGTCGCGGGGCAGCCTCGTTTTTGTCCAAGGCGACCTCTGTCCTGGCAGCTTTGTTTATGCTCAACAGCGGTGCTCTGGCGCTTATTTCTAGCGGCGGACCGAGTACTTCGAATATTAGCGGACAACCGGGTGAATCAGTTGTTACCCGCCAGGCCCAGCAGGAAAGAGAGCAAGCCTTGCGACAACAGCAGCAACAACAGACAACTTTCAGTGAAAGCCTTCAGATAACACCGATTGAAATAAATACTTCAACCGGTAAGCAGCCCGGCGATACATCTGGAAATTAATTCGGGAACGTAATTTCAGAAAATCAGCGGATGTGGTGAAATTGGTATACACGCTATCTTGAGGGGGTAGTGGAGCAATCCGTGCCGGTTCGAGTCCGGCCATCCGCAATTTATGAGACTGCCAATCAGAAGATTGGCGGTCTTTTTTTTAATTAAAAACCAACCGCTTATATAAAAAAATATTATTTTAAATTTTTTTTTGCTTAGAATTTAAACAATTCGGTCGGCCAAATCGTCTCTGATTTGCGAAGAACCTGTTTGAGCAGAACTGACTTTTGACAGATCACACAGGAGCCAAAGAGTTATCAACATTACCCGCCCTCTGTACACGTGCCACCGCACGGCCTAAGCTCTTGCTTAACAACGCCTTGCTCTTCGGGGACAATCGTAGGATGAAGGTATGAGGCGATGAACCTGTTTATCTGAAAAAATTTGAGAACAAAAAGTTAACGACTTAAGCTCCAAATATCTGTGGAGTAAAGGGACAAAAATTCAAGTAATTCTTAGCGAATTAAGGTCAAAAAAAAAATCAGTAATAATCTGTTTTTGTTGACTGTTTTCGTGCTTTTGGGGACTTTTCGGCCAAGTTTTGAGGTCAAATCGGATGGCGGGAAATGGCCTTGCCAATTTGATAAAATTAGAATAGCTTTTACTCATTGAAGATACATTGAACAGAACAGTTGAGAAATAATACAACATTACAAGGAGGAGTAATGAAATCTAAATTACTCGTAGTACTCACAGTTTTTATCTGCCTTGTTTCAGGCACCGTACTTTCAGCGGTATCAGGCCGCATCACGGGTGTCATAACAAGCTCTGAAACAGGCGACGCAGTACCCGGCGCCAATGTGTCTGTGGTAGGCACATCGCTTGGCGGTGTTACTGATGCAAATGGTAAGTATTCCATTTTGAACGTTCCGGTTGGCACTTATACAATACGTGTAAGTTCAGTCGGATTTACAACACTCGAAGTTAGTAATGTATCGGTCTCTGTTGACCTGGCATCGTTTCAGGATCATACGGTCGCCCCGACGACTGAAGAGCTGGGTGATGTGATTCGCGTCACGGCAGAAACGCCGCTGGTTATCAGAGACAAAGTAGCCTCGATAAGTATTGTCAAACGCGATGAGCTTTTGGCACTACCGACACGAGGTTTTGCA
>JADFLZ010000094.1 GCA_022564135.1 Candidatus Zixiibacteriota bacterium | reverse complement strand
CCAAAAAAATGAATTGTCAGGAAGCATTAGATTTACTATATGAAATAATTGATAAAGAAGCCTCTGAAATTGATACTCAGGCAGTAAAGCGCCATCTTGATCATTGTCAGGATTGTTTCGGGCGATATCAGCTGCACGATGCTGTTCAGTCTTTGTTAAAAGAGAAACTCAAAGTCGAAACTGATATCCCGGCCATTGAGCGCATGCGCGGAAATATTCTCAGCAAGCTTGATGAAATTGATGCCGAGCGCGAATCCGGCGCTCCAAAATCTGTTCCTTTCAGAATGCCGGCCGTGGCGCTGGCAGCTGTAGCTGCTTTAGTGCTTTTAGTCGGAACCGGCTTTTTTGCCGATGGCTTGTATCAGCATTACACGGCTTATATTCCTATCGAAAGAGCCCACTGGGCTGCCAGTGAAAATGCCGATGTTTTTAAAGATTCAGATAAAACAGCCAGAATTATAACTGCTGTCAGCAAAGATTTCGGTTTGACTATCAGTCCCGGCCACAATGGGTTGAAGCTGGTAGGCGGAACATCCCGGGAAATCAGAGGCATGCAGGTATCGCAGTTCTTTTATAGTAACGGCGAATATTCGGCATCTGTTTTTGTAATACCGGCCAGCCAAATTTCTTTCTCCGATGACCTGATTAAAACGAAAATTACGATAGATGGTCATTGCTTTTACGACCACAATTGCCGCGGCTGCCGGCTGCTCTATACCAAAAACGGCGATGCTGTCATTATTACGGCCTCAACAGACCGCAATTATGAACTGACAAAATTTAACCCGATTATCGGAACAATCTAAGTAAATTTTATTATTGAAATTTAAATAGTATTTGAAGAATTTACCGAAGTGAATTTCACTTCGGTTTTTTCGTTTTCGGCAGTCATCTGGCAGCTGCTGGCAGTAAACGTTTTAGTGCCCGTTCCGGCGCCGGTAATTGAAATAGATTCGCTGTCTACTCCAGAAAATAAGACGGCCATTTTTGTGCAGTCGGTGCAGCAGCTTCTTTTTAATGACAGCTATCAGGACGCCAACAAAATCTGTGACCTCTTTATCAGACAGAGCCAAAGCGAACCTGCTGGTTACTTGTTTAAGGCGGCTACTCTTCTGGGAGAGATGGGGGATGCCGAAGAGAATTTATATCTCGAAGAATTTCGCAAATTGGTCGACACGGTCTTTAAACTATGCCAATTGCAGCTGGAAACAGCTGACAGTCAGCAGGCAGCTGTTTTATATTTATGGCAGGGTCACGCTCATGTCTATAAATCATTATGGGAATCAAAATTCGGCTCAATCGTTTCGGCTATCAGGCACGGCTTTGAGGCTAAAGGAAGTTATCACAACGGGCTCAAATATGACAGCACTCTCTATGATTTATATTTTGGTCTGGGCAACTATCACTACTGGAAAACATCCAAAGCAGGTTTCTTAAAGACGATTGGAATTGTCAGCGACGATATCGATAAAGGCTTGGCTGAGCTAAAGCTGGCCAGGGACTCTGCCAGTCTTTTTTCGGAGGCTGCCGCCAACGCCATGATCTGGATCTGGCTGGATAGACAAGAGTATGACTCGGCTATTAGTCTGGCTCAGCAGATGCTGGTAAACTATCCGGACAGCAGAACAATTCGCTGGCCTCTGGCGGCAGCCAGTTTTAAAAATAATGATTACGAAACTGCTCTGACTTTTTATGCCGAACTGACCGAGCACTATTTTGCAGAGCCGGGAAACTTTTATAACCTGATTGAATGCTGCTACTATCTTTATCAGTGTTGCCAGAAGCTGGGGCGTGACGAAGAAAAAGAAAAAATACTGAAGAAGGTCAGTCAGTTCCGCTCTGAAATCCCCTCAAAAATAAAAAAACGCCAGAGATCCAAGCTGAGTTATTTACGCAGAGAATTGAATCGTTAAGTTGTCAGGCAGCTCAAGACTTAGCTACGTCCTGCTCTGGCTGGGGCTGCTTGCCCAAAAGACTATAGCATTTTTCGATAATCGAATCATTGGACAAGTCATTGTTTGGTTCCGGAAGTTCTTCTTCACGGGCCGGTTCCATTGTCCAGATTCCGTCAACCCAGTTGACGGCTCTGTAGATGGCATCGCAGCCCTTTAGATCTCCCAGGGCAGCGTACATTATCCTGCCTTCGTTTAAGTACATTTCAAGGGACTGCTGGTGTTCTTTGCTTTTGACAATCAAGCGAGCTGTCTTCTGACCAGGGACCATCGCCTTAAGCACGTCAAGCAAATTCATGTTCGAAAGTTTTCCGGAAGCTCCGGACCTGTAAGCGGGACGTTCCAGTTTTGTGCTGTCGTTTAAGTCTCGCATTAATTTTTTGATCTCAATTACCAGAATATCAAGGTTGGCATTAAGCGCCACAATATCCTCGATTGTATTTTCAAACTCGTCAGCCAGTTGAGAAACGTAATTCTCTTTGACCATCAAAAAAGTCGGAGGCATACCGTTTTTCCCGTGCGAGGCGGCAATCTTTTCAACAATCGATTTTATCTTTCTTGTCCCCGAAGTTAAAATGAGAATAATAACATCCGGTTCGCTGCGCTGGCAGAGGGCTACAAAAGTATCCAGCGAAGTTTCTGACATGACCCGGAAACTTTCGTTGCCCAGACGAAGCTCAAGCGGGTGAATCGGTCCGACTCGATCGGTAAATATCATGACCTGTCCCAGACCGCCGCCGGCTGCGGTATTAAGTATTTCTTCCTGCACCATGGCTGTAAAAGCAGCGACAATTTCACTCAAAAACAGGCGGCCGGTTAAATCCCGAAGTTTCTGTTTGACGATCTCAAACTTATCCAGCGAAAGTCTTTGTTCGGGGGGGATGCTTGAGCAAAAGAGGTCAACGATGGTGATGATATTTCCCCCGAAAACTTCCAGGGGCAGCCGTTTGTTGTATTTGCCCTTTAAGTCTTTATACATGTACTGCAAAATCGCCGTGATGACAGCAGAGTAATTGATAGACTTAAGCAGCTTGACAGTTCTGGTGACCTGCTTGCGGACATCGTTGTCATCAGCTTCGTGATAATAAAATTTTGCCAGGTCATGGATGTAGCCGGCAGTAGAAATAGTCTGCTTTTCCCTCTCCGGCAAATCAAGTTTGTCGCAGAGCTTGGCCACATATCTGCCGACCCGTCCGCCGTGGTTCACCGGAAGTTTATTTTGTGAAGCGATTATCGAAGTCAGCAGATCAAGATTCGACAAAAAAAGTTTAGTATCTTCCGCTGCATTTTTTTGGCCCAAAAGCAAAGACGAAGCTGATTCAAAGTAACGAACAACTGTACTTGGAGAAATTTTTCTAAGTCTGTCCGTTAAGTCGATATAATTTCCTGAAACACTATCATTAATTAAGACGATATCAAAGATGTGCTCACTGATGAGTTCAGCGGCGGCGTCGGCCGAGTCTGTCATTGTAACCCGGTAGAAGTCTTGTTCGAACAGGGCTTTAATATGAGCTCCGCTTTTTTCTTCGTCGGTGACCAGCAGAACTTCTTTGCTGGAGTCACTTTTACTGCGGTATTCAACAACTGTGACGTCATCGTCGTTCTCAGGCTCAGTCAGGTCGTCTGGTTCGGGCTGCTCCGGATTATCGAAGGGCAGACTGGACTCCAGCGAGACATTGCGCCCCTGGTAGTGACGGGCAATGGCTATTTCAAGACAAATTTCAGCCGCTATATACAGCTTTATTCTTTTATCCCTGATTACGAAATCAAGTTCATCGGTAAAGTCGTCATCGGTCGGGTCTTCGCAGGCAATTTTGACCTGGTTTTCTTTGGCGTCATATTCAAATGGAATTGCTTTACGGGAGATGGCAACTTTGGCGGGCAGGATTTTCAGAACATCTTTAGAAATAGCCAGATTAGAAATGATAACTCCCTCGCACTTAAACTGACTGGCCAGCGCTTTGACCAGACCGGCTTCATCTATGAAGCGGTGGTGCATCAGCTGGCTGCCCAGCTTGCCGCCATGGGACTTCTGACGGTCAAGGGCCATCTTGAGCTGCTCTGGAGTAATTAGCTTGGCTTTGAGTAGTATTTCATCAAGACGCAATTTTTTAGGCTTAAGAACCATTTAAATCCCAGATTTTTATAAGTTGTTCCAAAGTTGCTGTATTTCCCGGACATATTTAGTCCCCGGTAAAACGGCCGTCTGGCTGCTTTACTCTTTAGTATATCGGCCAAATTAGCCTTAAAGCTGAGATTCTCCGGCCTATTTGAATCTTTTCCAGTAGTTTAATCTTGCCCAAGGCAGGCAGGTTTATTTCTTAAGATTTATGCCACGCAAAGTCAAAAAAAACCGCTCCTTTTTAGGGCCGATAGCCGGAAATTTTATCAAACGGGTCTCCGGCGCAGATGCCCGCTTGAGGCGCAAAGTTTCCAGATTCGGGCTTTGGGCTATCGGGCTTCTGTTTGCCTGGTCACTTTTAAGCGGAACTTACGGTCTGCCGCGCATAATCCGGCTTGAACTGGAAAAAGGCGCTCTGATAGAATCAAACCTGCAAAAAAGCGCCGCTTTAGTTGATGGCGCCAGAATCAAAAAAATGCTGCTTTCTGACCCGGAGTATATCGAGATGATAGCCCGCACCCGCTGTTTTATGGTTTACCCGGGTGAGACAATTTATCGCTATCAGGGCCGCAGATGATATGGCTCTGGAAAAAACTCTGGCAATAGTTCTCAAAACTTTCGACTGGTCGGAATCCTCCCGTACAATTGCCTTTTTCGCCAAAGAATTCGGGCGCATTTATCTGGTGGATAAAGGCGGCAAGAGCATCAAATCCAAAAGGGGCCGGGTGCTCAAATTTGCTCTTTTAGAAGTTACCTTCTATGACACCAAAAAAGAAAGCAGCGGCTATATCTCCGATGTCGAGCTTATCAAAATGTACGATTTGTCCGGCGACGGCTCCCTGGGGCGGCTGGCTTATGCCTCGGCAGCCTGTGAGCTGCTGGAACAGTTATTACCCAAAGAAGAACCGCAAAGAACACTCTTTACATATTTCAATCTGTTTATGGAAAAACTGAATACAGCCGAGAGAAAATCTCTGCCGGCTTTGTTTCTCTCGTTTTTCTTAAGGCTTTTATCGCAGCTCGGCTATCACCCTTCGCTGGGCTATTGTGTTGGTTGCAGCGAAGAGTACGAAAAAATTGAAGTAATAAAAAGAGGAGGCTTCGCCTCCTTTTCGGCGGAGCGGGGGGGGATTGTCTGTCCTTCTTGCCAGACTCCCGGAGATTATTATATTAAACTTCCGGCTGATGTTTTTGCCGACCTGCTAAAACTGCAGAGTGCATCACTAAAAGAAGCCGAGAGTGTAAGAATTAGTTTTGGGGAAGCTTCGCTGCTCTTGGAAGCGCTGATAAAATTTTTGCAGTATCAGGCGGATATTTCCTCAAAAATTAAGTCTTTGGAGTTTCTCGATAAACTCAAGAAAACCGAACTGACAAGCGAATAGGAGCAAAATGGTCAAGCCCAAACTGAATACCGAAACAATGGATAAAATTGTATCACTCTGCAAACGCAAAGGTTTTGTCTATCAGTCGTCCGAAATCTACGGCGGACTAAGCTCCTGCTGGGACTACGGCCCGCTGGGTGCCGAGCTAAAGCGCAATCTGAAAACTTTCTGGTGGGACGCTATGACCAACCGCCGCGACGATATCGAAGGGCTCGATGCTTCCATTTTGATGCACCCCAAAGTCTGGCATACTTCAGGACATGTCAAAGAATTCACCGACCCGCTGATTGACTGCAAAAGATGCAAGAGGCGATTCCGCGCCGATAAGATCGAAGAGGGCAGCAAGAAATGCCCCGAATGCGGCGGTGAGCTGACCGATATCCGTCAGTTTAATCTGATGTTTAAGACTTTTATGGGGCCGATCGAAGACGAAGCCAATATCGTTTTCCTGCGCCCCGAAACCGCGCAGGGGATTTATGTTAATTTCTTAAACGTCAAAAATTCATCACGCCAGAAAATTCCTTTCGGCATTGCCCAGATTGGTAAAGCTTTCAGAAACGAAATCACGCCCGGCAATTTTATTTTCCGCACCCGCGAATTTGAACAGATGGAAATGCAGTTCTTTGTACACCCCTCAGAAGATGAAAAATGGTTCGAATACTGGCGTGAAGAACGCTGGAAATGGTATGAATCGCTCGGCCTGAATATGAACAAACTGCGCTGGCATAAACATGGTGAAGACGAACTGGCCCACTACGCCAAGGCCGCCTATGATATCGAATACGAATATCCTTTCGGCTGGCAGGAACTCGAAGGCGTCCACAACCGCACCGATTTTGATCTCAGCCGCCACAAAGAAGCTACCGGCAAAGACCTGCGCTACTCTGATGATGTCTACAAAGAAAAGTTCATCCCCTATATTATAGAAACTTCGGCCGGCTGCGACCGCACACTTTTGACGATACTTGTCGATGCCTATGATGAAGTAGAAATTAGAGGCGAAATGCGGGTCTTTATGCGGATCTCGCCCAAAGTTGCGCCTATCAAAGCGGCCATATTTCCACTAGTCAAAAAAGAAGGCATGCCCGAGTATGCCGAAAAAATCTATAAAGAACTAAAGAAACGTTTCAAAGTATTCTATGATATCAGCGGCGCCATTGGCCGCCGTTACGCGCGGATGGACGAAGCCGGCACTCCGTTTTGCATCACCATCGATGGTCAGTCACTTGAAGACGACACCATGACAGTCCGCGACCGCGACTCTATGGAGCAGACTAGAATGAAACTCCCGGAGATACAGAAGTTTCTGGATGAGAAAGTGAACGGGTGAAAACAACTTTGCAAATGATGGGCCGACAGTTAGTACTTACAGTTATGGAAAAGAAATCAGCAAGATCTGAGGAACGGAGTTTAGAACAGTTACTTGTTAATATCTTTGTTTGCGGTGGCGAAACTCGTACTCATGTCAACAACCAAGCACTGCTTCCAGGAAGGCCATGAATCAATAATCTTTGAAGTCAATTTAAAATGTTGTTCAAGCGAAATAAGATTAGATTGGGAATCAACAAGCGATGGAGAAGGATTGCCTGTGTTCTTTGTGTCTTCTAGTTCATTTGACATTGTGTCCCTCTTTATTTTCTAGCTTTAGTTGTAAGTTTTTCATAGATTTTAGTGGCAATTGTCTCTTGATCTAAGTACGACGCTGGCGTTAATCCGAAACGAAGTGACTTATTTTGCGGAGACCAATTGAGTACATTTCCGTCTCTGTCTTTCCTTTTCAATTTTCTTCCCATTCCATGACTCATAGAAAATAGATCAAAAAACCGGCGTGGACCAACACCAATGAACTGCTCAAAAAGCACTTTTTGATCTAAAATTTTTCTACCAAGTTCAATAGCATCACTATGTAATTCAATCGCCTTGCTCTTTTCGTAAGGTTCAATATATACTACTCTTTTTATTCCCGCAGCGATAATATGTTTGGCACAATTGTGACAAGGAAATGTCGTGCAGTACATGTCCGCGTCCAAGCAACTCGTGTTACTTCGAGAGCAAGCGAGCAGCGCCTCCATTTCCGCGTGAACCACCCTGCCATACTCTGTGATGTCGTTTAGTGCACTGCCGGACAGAGCTTCGAGCGCTTTGGCGCGATCTTCAGGCCGGAATCGGTC
>JADFLZ010000093.1 GCA_022564135.1 Candidatus Zixiibacteriota bacterium | reverse complement strand
AAGACATCATTATGCAATTGATTCGTCTGAGTTGGATTGACCAGCGGGAAATCATCGGAAAACGTTTGCCCTGCCACATACACCGCTCCCGCGTCATTTAACCCGATGAAAGCGCCGACGTCATTGTTGCTCCCACCTAAGTATGTACTGTAAATCAAGAAGTTTCCCTGGCTGGTGAGCTTTGTTACAAAAATATCTAAGCCCCCCTGGTTTGTTCCCTGGTACGGAAATTGAGTCGGGAAATCGGTGGAGGTTGTACCTCCAGTTACATGGGCCACGCCGTCAGCATCCACAGCTATTCCCAAGCCCCCGTCAATGTTGCTGCCGCCCAAATAGGTACTGTAAACTAAGTTATTGCCGGAGCTGGACAGTTTTGTGACAAACGCATCACGGGACCCACCATTATATGTCCCCTGGTAGGGATTTTGCGTCGGAAAATCCGTGGATTCAGTATAACCTGTCACATAGGCTGCCCCGGCGGCATCCACAGCGATGCCCGCGGCAACGTCAGCGGCGCTGCCACCCAGATAAGTGCTGTAAACGAGGCTGTTACCGGCGCTGGAAAACTTGGTGACAAAGGCATCACGGCCATTAACATCAAGTGTTCCTTGATAGGGATTTTGCGTCGGAAAATCGTCTGAAGTAGTCTGTCCCGTTACATACGCTTGTCCATCGGCGTCAACCGAGATAGCATAGCCCCAATCGCCGCTGCTACCGCCTAAGTAGGTACTGTAGAGCAGGTTGTTGCCGGCATTGTTTAGCTTAAAGACAAAGACATCAGTATAGCCACCACCGTGAATTGCCTGGTATGCGTTGAGAGTCGGAAAATTTTGAGAATTGGTGTAGCCTGCCACATATACTGCTCCAGCAGCATCCAATGCAATTCCTTGGGTAATATCATTTCCGTACCCACCGAAGTAAGTGCTGTAGATCAAGCTGCTGCCGTTGCTTGACAGCTTAGTAACAAAGGCATCTTGGAAGTTCCCTATATATATCTCCTGGTAGGGATTGAAGATCGGAAAATCGACTGAAGAAGTAAATCCCGCCACGTATGCAGCACCGTCAGAGTCCACCGCGATGCCATAGCCGAATTCGGGGGCATTGCCACCCAGATAAGTGCTGTAGACTAAGATCGGGTCAATGACCAGTTCGTGTGCGGGGTTGTAGCGGTCATCAACCTTGAAGCTAAAGGTATTTTCTTCGGATATTACATAATTACAGTCGATATTCACTTTACGTCCCTCGACTATCTGATAAACTACTGGCGGCTGTTCTATAATCTCTCCATTGGCTACTTTGATAATCAACTCACCATTTTCTCCAAGGGTGAGTGATTCTGCGCCGTGGTAACGAATTTGAATCTTGCTGTAGTCGGCGCCAGGGGAAACTATAAAGTCATATTCCATCTGCCGGCCGTTGCCGTAGTATTTTAAGTCGATGCCCGAATATACCTCACGGTACACAATCGATTCGTAATTGGAGACATCGGTGCGCCATTTGTCCGGTTCATTGCCAATAAAATAATTGCACTTATAATCCATCAAGCCGATTCCTTCGGTTGCGGGACTTAGCTCTGCACCAACAAACTCGGCTCTAATCATTGTAATTTCAATTGAGTCAGGTTCAGCCTTAAACTTGGAGTAGAGATGCTCATCAGCAGAAAGAGCGCCCGTTTGATCGCTCTGCTTAAGAATTGTGCGCGTAAATTGATAGTATACACTTGTGGGTGTAAACCACATGGTGGCGCCTCCGGCAGAAGCCCGATACAATATGCTATCCGGCCATTGTCCTTGATTCTCAGTGAATGGCAAAGGCATTGATGAAAGAGATGATTTAAATGATGCTTTTAGTTCGGGCGCAGCCGATGCCATAGAAATGGCGCTAAAACTAATTGCAAAAATTAGAACTGCCGAAGTTTTGGTACACATGACATATACTCCGCTTTGAGTATTCTAAAATAGTAGAATAGCTATATAGGTACAATATTGACTGAATACCCTAGTACATTAAACAATGTAGTCTATCTAGATAATTGACACAACCTATTAGTATGGATATTCCGAACAAAAAACCCCCGATTTGCTTCTAGGGTATATATCGAATTCCTGCCTCTCTTTCGACTACTTCGACAGGCTCAAAACAGGCTTTGCTTAGGGTGACTGTCGTATTTGGTATGTCGAAACCGTACCCAGTATGCGTAAGGTTTCGACCTACTCTTTAGCAAAAAAAAACTATTGCACAAAAATTTAATTAGTTCGTTATTATAGATACAGATAGAGATTTTCTGGCAAATCTCTTAACTATGACATTCAAGATTTCGGGGGAAAATTATGTGCAAAACAGCTGTTGTTCTGATTATCGGCTTGTTATTGGGCTGTTCAGGCAGCGACAAGCCGCTGGCACCAACGGTGCCGGGAAGCCTCATTGGAGAGTATAGCGGCACAATTTCATACTGGCGGTTTAAGGGTACCGACAGCGTCGTTACAGCTTCTTTCGAAATTGAATTTAGCTTTAAGTCTGATACCGCCTACTATTATTTACTGCCAAACTTTGGTAGTTGTAGTTATGGAGGCACTGAATACGAGTATGAAAATGGTCAGTTAAACCTGAGAAGCACCTTGCCTTATTTAGCGATATGTCCTCTTGGTCCTATTGAGCTCTTGGTCGGTGAGTTTCGAGTGAGTGGCACTAAGTCATCCATTTTGTTATACCAGGAGTTGCCTGAATTCGATTTTGTGCGCCAAGTTGAATTAAACAGGGTTTCCCAGTAGAAGATGGATTCCCGCTTTAGTCCCGAGCGAAGACTCGGGGCCTTTGCTGGAAAGACAGCGAAAGACTGGATTGACACCCTTCGACTCCCTCAATTCTCGGGACCTTGTCCGCTCAGGGTGACTTGTTCGCAAAAAAAAGCTCCCGATTACATCGGGAGCTTTTTTTATAGAATGCTTTATGGGGCAGACGAGACGTCTGCCGCCCACAAATTACGAGCACTATTCTCTTAGTACATGCCGTCCATGCCGCCCATGCCACCAGGAGGCATTGCAGGCATTGCTTTCTTGTCTTCGGGCTTCTCGGACACCACAGCTTCGGTGGTCAAAAGAAGTCCGGCGATTGAAGCCGCATTTTCAAGAGCAGTGCGAGTGACTTTGGTAGGGTCAATCACGCCTGCCTTGAAGAGGTCTTCGTACACATCAGTCTGAGCATTGTAACCAAAGGCATCTTTTTCAGCCATTACCCTGTTGACTACAATTGAGCCTTCCATTCCGGCATTATGAGAAATCTGTCGAATAGGCTCTTCGAGCGATTTGCGAACAATGTTAACACCGACTTTCTCTTCACTGTCAACCTTAAGACTGTCAAGCGCACTAATTGCACGAAGGAAAGCAACGCCGCCACCCGGGACAATGCCTTCTTCGACAGCCGCACGGGTTGCGTGCAGGGCGTCTTCGACGCGGGCTTTCTTTTCTTTCATCTCAGTTTCAGTAGCAGCACCGACATTGATAACCGCCACACCGCCGGCCAGCTTGGCCAGACGTTCCTGAAGTTTTTCCTGGTCGTAGTCCGAAGTAGTATCATCGATCTGCTTTTTGATCTGGGCAATGCGTCCCTGAATATCCGCAGTCTTACCGCCACCTTCAACTATAATGGTGTCGTCTTTGTCAATAGTGACTTTCTTGGCAGTACCGAGGTCTGAAAGAACAGCGTTTTCAAGTTTGAAACCGGTTTCTTCAGATATGACACGGCCGCCGGTCAGAGTAGCGATATCGTCAAGCATTGCTTTGCGGCGGTCACCAAATCCCGGAGCCTTAACCGCTGCAACCTTGATTGTGCCGCGAAGTTTATTGACTACCAGTGTGGCCAGTGCTTCACCTTCGATATCTTCAGCGATAATCATCAGAGTCTTACCTGACTGAGCGACTTTCTCAAGTACTGGCAGAAGGTCCTTCATGGTAGAAATCTTTTTATCGTAGATGAGAATCATCGGGTCTTCGAGAACCGCTTCCATCGAATCGGGATTGGTTACGAAATAAGGGGAGAGGTAACCGCGGTCAAACTGCATGCCTTCAACAACCTCCAGAGTTGTTTCGGCAGTCTTGGCCTCTTCAACTGTGATAACGCCGTCTTTGCCTACTTTTTCCATAGCTTCGGCAATCAAATCGCCAATGACTGAGTCACTGTTGGCAGAGATTGCTCCTACCTGAGCAATTTCTGCTTTGCCTGCGACCGGACGGGACATTTTCTTAACAGCCGCTGTAACAGCTATGACAGCTTTGTCAATGCCGCGCTTAATAGACATCGGATTGTGACCGGCGGTCACGTTTTTGACGCCTTCGCGGAAAATTGCCTGGGCAATCAAAGTTGCGGTGGTAGTACCGTCACCGGCGTCGTCGGATGTTTTGGAAGCAACTTCCTTGACCATCTGGGCGCCGATATTTTCTACTTGATCTTCAAGTTCAATTTCTTTGGCAACCGTCACACCGTCTTTGGTGATTGTCGGTGAGCCAAATTTCTTTTCGATAACAACATTGCGGCCTTTGGGGCCAAGAGTTACTCTGACCGCGTTGGCCAGTTTGTCAACGCCGGCTTTGAGCTTGTTTCTGGCGCTGGCATCATAATCTATAATTTTTGCCATTTGTATAATCTCCTAATGGTTCTTATTTCTGGATAATGGCGAAAATATCAGACTCACGCATTATGAGCAGCTCTTCACCTTCAATTGATACTTCGGTACCGGAATACTTACCGTACAAAATCCGGTCACCTTTTTTGACTTCAAGAGACATCTTCTTGCCGTCATCAGTTACCCGGCCGGAACCAACTTCGACGATTTCACCTTCCACTGGTTTCTCTTTAGCTGTATCCGGTATAATGATGCCGCCTTTGACTTGCTCTTCTTCGACCGGTCTGACAACTACTCTGTCGTACAATGGTTTAACTTGCATTTTCTTCCCTTTCTAATTGTTCATGCATTAAGTTTATGGTCAATTTATATAATGTTACTTATTAGCAGTCCCTATCGTCGAGTGCTAACAATAATCATTAACGGAGATTTTGTCAAGAGGTTCCAGCTAAAAAGTGAAGATATTGTGATTTTTTTCGCTATCTCGCAGGAAGAATAAAGCTTAAGTAGTTATTAAGTAACGGTTTAGTCGAAAATCGATTCAGCAGCTGTTACTTTTTTATGTTATAGAAGGCCTCTAAACCGGGGTAGATGGCCTTATCCCCGATAGTTTCTTCTATCCGCAAGAGCTGATTATACTTAGCAATGCGGTCGGTCCGGCTCATAGAGCCTGTTTTTATCTGTCCGGCGGAAGTTGCCACGGCAATATCGGCTATGGTGGCATCCTCGGTTTCGCCTGAGCGGTGGGAGATAACGCAGGTAAATCCGGCTTTTTTGGCCATTTCTATGGTATCCAGGGTTTCTGTCAGGGTGCCGATCTGGTTTAGTTTTATGAGAATCGAATTGGCGGCTTTTTCTTTGATACCTCTGGCCAGCCTTTTGGGGTTAGTAACAAAGATGTCGTCGCCGACAATCTGGATTTCTGTGCCGGCAGCGGCCATGAAATCTTTCCAGCCGTGCCAGTCATCTTCGGCAAAGCCATCTTCGATTGAAATAATCGGATAGTTACTTATCAGCTCCTGATAAAATTTGATAAGTTGGTCTGATGAGAGTTTTTTCTTTTCAGCTTTCAGGTTATACTTTTTGGTTTTTTTGTCATAGAACTCAGTCGAGGCCGGGTCTAAGGCAATTTTTATCTGCTGGCCGGCTTTGTAGCCGGATTTATCGATAGCGGCCATTATCAAATCAAGCGCTTCTTTGTTGGATTTTAAGTCCGGCGCAAAGCCGCCCTCGTCACCAACGGCGGTGTTGTAGCCTTTGGCCTGCAGCACTTTTTTTAAGTGTCCGAAAATTTCGGCGCCCATCTGAAGGCATTCCGAAAAAGATTTGGCTCCGACCGGCATTATCATGAATTCCTGCAAATCTACATTGTTGTCAGCGTGTTTGCCGCCGTTTAGAATATTCATCATCGGCACCGGCAGGGTCCGGCAGTTGCAACCGCCGATATACTCATACAAGAAACGACCGCGGGAATCAGCAGCTGCTTTTACATTGGCTAAAGAAACCCCAAGTATGGCATTGGCGCCGAGTTTTGATTTGTTATTTGTGCCGTCTAAGTTAATCATAAAATTGTCAACGGCGGTCTGGTCAAAGGGGTCGATTTCTTCTTCAATCAGCATTGGGCCGATTAAGTCATTGACGTTTTGCACCGCTTTTTCGACACTTTTACCAAAGTATTTTGATTTTATGCCGTCGCGAAGTTCTACGGCTTCGTGGGCGCCGGTTGAGGCTCCCGAAGGCACAGCTGCCCGGCCAAGAGAGCCATCGCTCAGGCAGACATCGACTTCGACAGTAGGCGTTCCGCGGCTGTCCAAAATCTGTCTCGCATGAACATCGGCTATCAGAGGCATTAAGGTTCGGGTCTGGTTATAGCAGGCTTAAAAAGGACAGGCTGCAGTTCTTTGCCTATCTGACAGTCGTTGTCTCACCGATCCACATGTAACAACCATAATCGATGGTATACTTGTCGCCGGTTTTCCAGTCTTGAAAAAATTTATCTTCGGCGCTCGGATACAGCTCCCGAAGACGGGAGGCTCTCTGGCGCGCCTGAACCACAACGTTTGCATCCCGGGCTGCAGCTCGGTTGAAATAATCGGTGGCCAGCCAGTATACGGCTCGATCTTCCCTTTCAAAACTCCCACATTCCTGCACGGCCGTCTGATACAGGTCTCCGATCGCGATCAGCGCTGAGCCAAAGTTCGGATCTTCTCTGAGCGCCCGGCGATACGAGGCCCGGGCTCTCGAGAATCGTTCAAGTTCCTGTTCGGCTACACCGATATTGTAATGGACTTCCCGGGCGGCAGACTTTCCATCCGGCATACCGAGTGATTCAGTGTATAACTCTATTGCAGTCTCTGCATCACCATCGTCCAGGCGCATCTTTGCCACCAGGCGAACGGTCGATGCAGACGGATCGAGTTCCATCAGTCGAGGCGCGAGTTCATACACTTTGTCTCGCATCTCTTCATCCCGATACAGTTCGAAAAGCTCCGACACGATTGTTACGTTGTCCGGGTCGTCTGCGAGCCCGTCTTCTAAATAGGCAATACGCTCGTCTGGCGAGGTGAAAAGTCGACCGCGCCAGTCGTCGAGCATGGGTTCGATATCGGGATTATCGGACATCCTGATCTCAACATCGTCCATGAAATCAATCGCGTCGGTTTTCAAGTCTTTCTGGACATAATCCAGGATGATGTAATTGATATAATATTTATCCAGAACGTCCGTATTCAGGTCATACGCTTTTCGGTACAAGGGGCCGATGTCATCCTGAAAATCGTCCAGGTCGTCAGCATGGCTCTGCAGAAATCGACCTTTACTGAAATACCAGAAAAACAGGCTGGCGTCAATGCCGACGTCCTTTAATGAGGGCACTGCGATATCGTGAATGTACAGTGCACTGTCCAGGTAAGAACGTCGGATCTCAACGCTGTCAGACTCCATAGCGAGTCCTTCGTAGACATCTACCGCGCGTTCGAAATTCCTGTCTGAATTGCCAGCAAATCCCGAGGCCCATTTCAATATCCACCGAAGGTATGGAAT